>NZ_UWOA01000001.1:0-232530 GCF_900604305.1 Mycobacterium sp. P7213 | reverse complement strand
GACCAACGTCGTGTCRCCCAACCCCACCCCGTCCAACAGACCGGKCAGCGTCAGATCACTCAAACCCGCACCCCCGAGCAGGGCGGGCAGCGTGATGTCGCCCAACCCCACCCCGGCCAGCAGACCGACCAGCGTCAGGTCACCCAGCCCCAGCGTTTCCATCAGGTCGGGCAGCGTGGAGCTGCCCAACCCCACGTCGGCCAGTAACTCCGACAGTGGCAGCTCACCGACACCGACATCGTTCAACAGGTCAGCGAGTGTGGTGTCGGCCATCCCAATGCCGCCGAGCAGACCCGACATCGTCATCCCGCCCAGTCCCACATCCGCCAGCAGGTCACCCAGCGTGACGCCGCCCAAACCGACACCGCCCAGCAGGCCGCCCAGCGTCAGGTCACCCAAGCCCAGATTCCCCAGCAGACTTGGCAATGTGACCTCACCCAACCCGATGGTTGCCAGCAGCCGGTCCAGCCCCAGACCGCCCATTCCGACGCCGTCGAGCAGCCCGCCCAGCGTGAGGGTGCCCAAGCCCAGATCCCCCAGCAGTCCGGGCAGCGGGGTGGTCAGCACATGGTCAAGCACTCCGCCGAGGTCGGTACCCTCGCCGTCCAGCCCGTTGAGCAGATCGCCCAGTCCGCCGAGCAGTCCGTCCAGTTCTGCCAGCAGTTCGCCGAGGGGCACCGCGGTGTCGAGGATCTGTCCGGGAACCAGCAGTCCGTTGAAGGCGGGGATGCTCACCCCCAGCAGATCGAGGTTGTCGGCGCCGTTGAGGTAGGCGTTCAGGAGCTGGGCGGGGGCCGTCATTAGTGCGGTGAGCACGGCGGCGGGATCCGCGGCTGATTGGATCGCTTCGATGATCTCGCCGAACTCGTTGGCGGTGGTGACCAGCGGACCCACCGCGGCGAGCAGGGCGGCCAGCGGCGCCGAGAGGTCGACCGAGATCGGCGCCGGGAGGGGGAAGACCTGGGCGCCGATGGCCGGCAACAGGTTCGCGAGCAGGGCACCCACCTGCTGCACGTTGTTGGAGATGTCTCCTAGGACGGTGCCTATCGACGCCGGGTCGGCGCTGATCAGCTCGAAGTAGCCGGTCCAGTTGGCGACGATCTGTTGCAGCACGGGGAACGGCTGCGCGAGCCAGAGTTGGTCCATGGCCTGCAGGTTGGCGAGGGTGTTGGCATAGAGGTCCTGGTAGGCGCCGGCGATGTCGGTGGGGCTGCCGGCCAGTGCGACCGCGCGTGCCGGCATGGCACTCGGTATCGGCTCGACGGGCGCGACGGCGATGAGGCTGGCACCGACGAGGACGACGCCGCTGGTGAAGTACGGACGAAGAAGTCTTTGCATGAGCCGCTCCTGACGTTGGGTCGGCCCCGGATGACCGGGCGACACGATTGTCGGCAGCGTATGGCACAGGCGATTCTTAGGTTAACCTCGCATTCGGCTTCGTGATTCTATCGTTATTATTACGTTATAGGTCTGTTATATTCATGGGGTAGCAATGTAAAATCGCTTTACATCGCGGGTATCGCTTATGACCGGACGAGCGGATTGTCAATTCCGTGGATTCCCGCGCTTTTCTGAACATCCCGGGCCTCGAAGACTTCGCGACGACAACCGGCGGAGCGTGCAATTGTCCAGTACATAGACACCGAGACGCCACCGTGTCACGAGCGTCCAATTTCTACAAGACATTGTTTTTGAATAGCCTTTATATGAATTCCTGCGCCACCACCGCCGGCAAGAATTCGCAATGTTCCGGTCCCTGTTGTAGACATTGGCATCGCATGTGAGGCAACCTGCCTTGGGCCACACCACGGGACAGCCCACTCAATTCGGGTAATTCCAGCGCGCCACCACCCGGATGGTTCCCGGATGTCTTCACATCTTTTTCACATACAAAGGATTGGTCGGGATCGCAGCGGGGCAACGCTCAGCCCGGCAGTACCGGCAACGCTCCGCTCACCATGAACGGCCCCAGCGGCGACCAGCTCTGCTCGTCCTCGGCCGCCGCGGACGACAGCGCGAGCACACCCCGCGGATCGGCCACATAGACCGTGGACGGGTCGGCGACGATCGTCGACACCGGCAGCTGCAGATTGCCGTTGGGTGCATCGGAGTTGACCCCGTCGATGTTGACGTAGGACACCGGATGTTTGGGATCGGACCGGCTCACCACGATGTCGTCGCCGGTGCGCCAGCTCAGCGACACCGCCGAGGAGCCCAGCCCGAAGCCCAGCCGGCGCGGGTAGTGCAGCACGAACTGGCCGCCGGGCATCTGCTCGATACCGGCCAGGATCACCTGTCCACCGATCACCATGGCAGCCCGGGTGCCGTCACGGGACAGTTGCAGCTCGCTGATCGGTCCGGGGAACCGCGCGGAGACCGCCCCGGAATCCACCGGGATCCGGGCCGGGCGGCCCGTTGCGACTTCTTGGATGGCCCGCAGCACATTGTTGCCGTCGACCACCACCCACACGGCCTCGTCCAGCGACCAGCTGGGCCGCGACAGGGTGTGCCCCTCAGCCGCCTGCACCGCCTCGCCGCCGAGGTCACCGATCCACAGGGTGGCCTCCGGGTCACCGGGGTGCACCACCACCGAGGCCACCTGGCGGCCATTGCGCGACAGCGCGCACGATTCCTGATCGGGCTCCCGGCCGAACGCCCCGGGCACCCGGTTGGCCTGCTGGCCGTCCAGTACCAGCAGCGATCCACCCACCAGCGCGTGTATGCCCGCACCGGCGCCATCGGAGGCGCCCGGGTCGGTGGTGGCCACATCCGAGGTGGTCCACCCGTCGGGGAACCTGTCGTCGAGCGCCGCGCCGTCGGCGTCAATCACGTAGGGGCCTTTGATATCAGCGCGGGCCAGCGTCCAGATGAGTTGCGCGGCAAGCAGTTTCCTGGTGTTGGGGTCGGTGGCCGCCAAACTGTCCAGGTCGATCTTCGCGCCGCCGTAGCCGCGGCCGACCCCGCTCTTGCCGCCGTCGGCGCGGGTCACCGGCCCGCGCAGTCGCACGGGAGGCGACAGCAGATTGCGCACCCCGGCCATCTCGGGGCGGGGGCCGGCAATCAGCTTGGACACCAGTTCGGTCGCCAACTGGTCGGGATCGGACACCGCCACGTAGCGGGGATCGGGCACCACTGTCTTGCCGGTCGGGTCGACGAAGTAGAGCGTGTTGCGCTTGTAGGTCGCCTGGAACTGCTGCCAGTCCAGGAACACCCCGTTGGGCAGCCGATCGATGCGCCAACCGTCGGAGGTCTTGAGCAGTTCGATCGGCTCCGGGGCCGGCAGGGCGCCCTCGGCGGTCTCGAACACCCCCATGTCCGAGAGCGACCCCAGCATGTCGGCGCGCATTGTGACCGCGACCCGGCCGGCGCTGCGCGTCTCGACGAAAACCACGTTGTCGATCAGCAACGCGCTACCGGCGTCGTCCCAGGAGTCAGAGGCCTCCTGGGTGAGGAACTGCCGCGCCGCGCGGTGCCGGTTAGCCGGATCGGCGGTCGCCTTGAGGAATTCCCGCAGCAGCACATCGGGATCCATCCCCGGGGTGGGCTTGGGCAGCACCGACGGCGGCGGCGACTCCACCGTGCCGATCGCCTGCGGCGCCGACGTGCTGGGCACCCCGGCGCACCCGGCCAGCGCGCCCACCAACGCTGCCACGACCAGCATCCGCGTCGCGATCCTGTTGCGCGGCATCATCCGATCCTCTCGGCGTGCTCGCGGGCCCGCTGACGACGTTCCCGACGCTCGGCGGCGCTCACCGGCTTCATCGGCAGCGGGCTGGTGGTGACCTTGTGTCCGCGCACCAACGGCAGGGTGAGCCGGAAGCAGGCCCCCTTGCCCGGCTCGCCCCAGGCCTCCAGCCGGCCCTGGTGCAGCCGGGCGTCCTCCACACTGATCGCCAGGCCCAGCCCGGTTCCGCCGGAGCGCCGCACCCGGGATGGGTCGGCACGCCAGAACCGGCTGAACACCAGCTTCTCCTCGCCCGGGCGCAACCCCACGCCGTGGTCACGCACCGTGACCGCCACCGTGTCTTCATCGGCGGCCATCCGAATCACCACCGGCTTGTGCTCGGCGTGGTCGATGGCGTTGGCGATCAGGTTGCGCAGGATGCGTTCCACCCGGCGCGGATCGACCTCGGCGATCACCTGATTGCCGGGCATGTCCACCTTGAGCTGGACACCGGCCCCGGCCGCCAGGTGCCCCACGTTCTCCAGGGCACTGTTGACGGTGGAGCGCAGGTCCACCGACTCCACGGACAACTCGGCCACACCGGCGTCGTGACGGGAGATCTCCAGCAGATCGTTGAGCAGAGACTCGAACCGGTCCAGCTCACTGACCAGCAGTTCGGTCGAGCGCCGCAGCGAGGGCTCGAGGTCTTCGCTGTGGTCGTGGATCAGGTCGGCGGCCATCCGCACGGTGGTCAGCGGGGTACGCAGTTCGTGGCTGACGTCGGAGGTGAACCGGCGCTGCAGGTTGCCGAACTCCTCGAGCTGGGTGATCTCGCGCGACAGGGTCTCGGCCATGTCATTGAAGGACACCGCCAGGCGGGCCATGTCGTCTTCACCGCGCACCGGCATCCGTTCGGACAGGTGGCCTTCGGCGAACCGTTCGGCGATCCGCGAAGCCGACCGCACCGGCAGCACCACCTGCCGCGACACCAGCAAGGCGATACCCGCCAGCAGCACCAGCAGCACCAGGCCACCGGTGGCGATCGTCCCGCGCACCATGCTGATCGTGTTGCGTTCGGTGCCCAGCGGATAGATGAGGTAGAGCTCCAGGTTGGTGATGCGCGACGTCGTCGGCGTCCCGATCACCAGCGCCGGCCCGGAAAAGCCTTCGACGTGCACGGTCGCGTACTGGTAGCTGACCTGACCGGCCTTGACGAATTCCCGCAGCGCTGCCGGAACCTGATCCACCGGCCCGGCGGCGGTCGCCGCGCGCGGCCCTTCGCCGGGGACCACCAGGACCGCGTCGAACGCGCCTGCCGTGCCGCTGCCGGCAGCCGGGTCGGTCTTGGACATCAGCGTGTTGCGAGCCAGCTGCAGACTCGATGTCAGCGAGCGGGCCTCCTCACCGCCGACGATGCCACCGGCAGTGACCCGCGCCCGCACGATCTGCTCGGTGGCCGCCCGAACCTTGACGTCCAGCACCCGGTCGGTGATCTGGCTGGTCAACACGAAACCGAGACCCAGGATGACCACAGCCGACATGCCCAGCGTCAGCACCACAACCCGCAGTTGCAGCGAACGACGCCAGGCGACCTGCACCGCGCGGCGCAGTGTGTTCACACCGAGCAGCAGTGGACCCGACCGCCGGGGGCGCCGTCTGGAGCTGAAGATCATTGGCGCTTCTCCTCAGCCTCGCTGGCGCTCGGCATCGTCGAAGACGCGAAGATCACGTGCGCCGCTCCCCGGTGGGGATCACGGGGGTCCGGCCTTGTAACCCACTCCTCGGACGGTCAGCACCACAGTCGGGTTCTCCGGGTCTTGCTCCACCTTGGCCCGCAGGCGCTGGACGTGCACGTTCACCAGCCGGGTGTCCGCAGGATGACGATATCCCCAGACCTGTTCGAGAAGCACCTCACGAGTAAACACCTGCCGCGGTTTGCGTGCCAGCGCCACCAGCAGGTCGAACTCCAGCGGGGTCAGCGAGATCTGCTCACCGGCCCGGCTCACCTTGTGCGCCGGCACGTCGATGTCGATATCGGCGATCGAGAGCATCTCAGCCGGCTCGTCGTCGTTGCGGCGCAGCCGGGCCCGCACCCGGGCCACCAGCTCCTTGGGCTTGAACGGCTTCATGATGTAGTCGTCGGCGCCCGACTCCAGCCCGAGCACCACGTCGACGGTGTCGGTCTTGGCGGTGAGCATCACGATCGGGACACCGGAGTCTTTGCGCAGCACCCGACAGACGTCGATGCCGTTCATGCCGGGCAGCATCAGGTCCAGCAGCACCAGGTCGGGCCGCAGCTCGTGCACCGCGGTGAGCGCCTGGGTGCCGTCACCGACGACCGCGGTGTCGAAACCCTCCCCACGCAACACGATGGTGAGCATCTCGGCCAGCGACGCGTCGTCGTCGACGACAAGAATCCTTTGCCTCATGGCGTACATGGTGTCACCAGATCGAGATAAAACGTGGCTATCACACGCGCGTTTCGCGGAGTTACCCGCGCATCTCGGCCGCCAGAGCGGCCGCATCGACCGTCGGGCCGACTATCTGCCAGCGTCCAGCGAACCCGGCTTGGGCCAACCCGCGATACACCGCGCCGGTGCGGCGCTGCAGACCGTCGTCGCGCTCGTAGCTGTCGCGGGTGCGTGCGGCGTCGTGCTCCTCACGGTGCCGGGCCCGCTGCGCGGCGAGTTCGGTGGGCACGTCGAGCAGTACCTGCCAGTCCGGCGCGGGCAGCGCGAGCCGCTCGAATTCCAGCCGGCGCACCCAGTCCACCATCTCGCCGTCGGCGCCCTGATGCAGCCGGGCGGCGCTGTAGGCCGCGCTGGAGGCGACGTACCGGTCCAAGATCACCACGTCGTTTCCCCGGCACAGCGCGTCGATCTCGCCTTTGGCGCCGGCGCGGTCCAGCGCGAACAACATCGCCATCGCATACACCGAGTCGGCTAGATCGCCGTGCTGCCCGTGCAATGCCTCGGCGGCCACATCGGCGGTCACCGAGACGCCGTAGCGCGGGAACGCCAACGTGGCCACCGACTGGCCGGCGCCCTCGAAGGCGGTGCGCAACCCTTGGGCCAGCGTGTTCTTGCCGGCGCCGTCAACGCCTTCGATCGCGATCAGCACGGCGGGAAGCCTAGTCAGCCCCCTGCCGAGCAGACGCAAAAGCCCCCAATTCCAGGCCGGAATGGGGGCTCTTGCGTCGGTTCGCGGAGAAAATCAGTACCGGTAGTGGTCCGGCTTGTACGGGCCTTCCACATCGACGCCGATGTACTCGGCCTGGTCCTTGGTCAGCTTGGTCAGCGTGCCGCCCAGAGCCTCGACGTGGATGCGGGCCACCTTCTCGTCCAGGTGCTTGGGTAGCCGGTAGACCTCGTTGTCGTACTCATCGCCCTTGGTCCACAGCTCGATCTGAGCGATCACCTGGTTGGAGAAGCTGTTGCTCATCACGAACGACGGGTGGCCGGTGGCGTTGCCCAGGTTGAGCAGCCGGCCCTCGGACAGCACGATGATCGACTTGCCGGTGTCGGGGAAGGTCCAGACGTCGACCTGCGGCTTGACGTTGTCGCGCACCGCGCCGGAGGTCTCCAGGGCGGCCATGTCGATCTCGTTGTCGAAGTGGCCGATGTTGCCCAGGATGGCCTGGTTCTTCATCGCCTTCATGTGCTCCAGGGTGATGATGTCCTTGTTGCCGGTCGTGGTGATCACGATGTCGGCGTCGCCGATGGCCTGCTCGACGGTCTGGACGTCGTAGCCCTCCATCAGCGCCTGCAGCGCGTTGATCGGGTCGATCTCGGTGACGGTCACCCGTGCGCCCTGGCCCTTGAGGGACTCCGCGCTGCCCTTGCCGACGTCGCCGTAGCCGCAGACCAGCGCCTTCTTGCCGCCGATCAGGGCGTCGGTGCCACGGTTGATGCCGTCGATCAGGGAGTGCCGGCAGCCGTACTTGTTGTCGAACTTGGACTTGGTGACCGAGTCGTTGACGTTGATCGCCGGGAACACCAGCTCACCAGCGGCGGCCAGCTGGTAGAGCCGCAGCACACCGGTGGTGGTCTCCTCGGTGACACCCTTGACCGACTCGGCGATCTTGGTCCATTTGGTCTTGTCGGTCTCGAAGCGGTCGCGCAGCGTGGCCAGGAAGACCTTCCACTCGTGCGAGTCGCCGTCCTCGGCAGGCGGAACCACGCCGGCCTTCTCGTACTGGGCGCCGCGCAGCACCATCATGGTGGCGTCGCCGCCGTCGTCGAGGATCATGTTGGCCGGCTCGCCGTCCCAGGTCAGGGCCTGCTCAGCGCACCACCAGTACTCCTCGAGGGTCTCGCCCTTCCAGGCGAAGACCGGGGTGCCCTTGGGCTCCTCGACGGTGCCGTGCGGCCCGACGACGACCGCGGCGGCAGCGTGGTCCTGGGTGGAGAAGATGTTGCAGGACGCCCAGCGAACTTCGGCACCGAGGTCGACCAGGGTCTCGATGAGCACCGCGGTCTGGATCGTCATGTGCAGCGAACCGGTGATGCGGGCACCCTTGAGCGGGTTGACCCCGTGGTACTCGTGACGCAATGCCATCAGGCCCGGCATCTCGTGCTCGGCCAGCCGGATCTCCTTGCGGCCGAACTCGGCCAGCGACAGGTCAGCGACCTTGTAGTCGATGCCGTTGCGGCTGTCCGCGGTCAAACTCATCAGTACGCCCCCGTTAGGTTCGGTGAATTGGCTCCGCTACAAGCTACCGGCGCAGGCCGAAGTCTGCTCGGCCGGGTCAATCGGTCTCGGTCACACCGTAGGTCTCGACCGCGGGTGTGAATAGTCGGGCCAGGTCGGCGGCCACATCGTGATCGGCTTCCGGGGGCATCGAGACATAGCTGATGGCCAGCCGCACGACGGCCCGAGCCAGGATTCCGGCGTCGTCCTCGCTGACCTTGACCCAGCTGTGCATGAACGACGTGGTCAGCCGCGCCGAGCAGCGGGTGATGATGGGGCCGCTGTCGATGGTGATGATCTGCAGCAGATCCGGCTTGGCGGCGCCGGTCAGCAGCGAGATCACCAGCGGGTCGGCGGCCGACTCGGAGAAGAAGGACCGGAACCCCTCCAACAGCGCGGCGTGGATATCGCCGACGTTGTCGGACATCGCTCGTTCCACGGCGTCGACCAGGCGGTCGGCCAGCCTGATCGCATAGCCCTGCGCCAATCCCTGGCGCGAACCGAACTCGTTGTAGATGGTCTGCCGGCTGACGCCCGCCGCCGCGGCCACCGCGGCCAGCGTGATCGATGACCAGTCCCGGCGGGTCAGCAGTTCGCGCATCGCATCGAGCACCGAGTCACGTAGCAGCGCCCGGGATGCCTCGGCGTAGGGGATGCGCTTCACCAACGCGACGTTAGCGTGTGCCACACCGCCACTCCTCATCTCTGCGTTCTGCTCCGGCGCGGCGGATGCCGCATGCGAAACCGCCCGGTGGGCAGCGAACAGTTCGTAGGCGCTCATGCCGCCGCCGCCGCTTCGGCCGCCCCATACCGGGCCAGGATCTTCGCCCGCCGGCGCGGCGAGATGTTGACCCGGGTGATGTCGCCGCCGTAATGCGCCAGCACCCGGTGGTCCATCAGCCTGCGCCACAGCGGGGGGAAGTAGGTGAGCCCGATCAGCGACGCGTAGCCGCTGGGCAGGTTCGGCGCCCCGGCCATGCTGCGCAGCGTCTGGTAGCGCCGGGTGGGATTGGCGTGGTGGTCGCTGTGCCGCTGCAGGTGGTAGAGGAACAGGTTGGTCACCAGATGGTCGGAGTTCCAACTGTGCTCGGGAGTGCACCGCTCGTAGCGGCCGTTCGCGCGGGTCTGCCGCAGCAGACCGTAGTGCTCGATGTAGTTCACCGACTCCAGCAGCGAGAAGCCGTAGACGGCCTGAATGACGACGAACGGGATAAGCGCCGGGCCGAACACCGCGATCAACACTCCCCAGAGCACCACCGACATCAGCCAGGCATTGAGCACGTCGTTGGACAACCGCCACGGTCCCGTGCCCAACCGGCGTAACCGGGCGGCCTCCAGCTGCCAGGCCGAGCGAAGACCGCCGAAGACGGTGCGCGGCAGGAACTCCCAGAAGGTCTCGCCGAACCGGCCCGACGCCGGGTCCTCGGGGGTGGCAACCCGGACGTGGTGGCCGCGGTTGTGCTCGATGTAGAAGTGCCCGTAACAGACTTGGGCCAAGGTGATCTTGGAAAGCCAGCGTTCGAGCCGGTCCTTCTTGTGCCCGAGCTCATGCGCGGTGTTGATGCCGACCCCGCCCAGGGTGCCAACCGACAGTGCCAGCCCGATCTTGGCGAACCAGCTGAGAGACCCCTCGACTCCCAGCCAGTTCAGATCGGTGGCGGTGAACAGGTAGGCGCCCAGGACAAGGCTGGCGTACTGGCACGGAATGTAGGCGTAGGTGCAGTAGCGGTAGTACCGGTCATTCTCCAACTGCTCCATCACTTCGTCGGGCGGGTTCTGCCCGTCGGCGCCGAACCGCAGGTCCAGCGCCGGCAGCAGAACGTAAACCAGGATGGGCCCGATCCAGAACGGCAACTGCGCGGCCAGGTGCCAGCCGACCCGGTTCATCGCCCAGACCAACGGCAGCATCGTGAACATCACCGTGGGGGCGATCAGGCCCATCAACCACAGGTATCGCTTTTTGTCCCGCCACACCGCTGCGGTCTGGGTGCCCATCCACGCTCTCCTTGTGAGTTCGGCCACTGTCCGACTGGACATTACATGGACATAAGTCATCCGTCTAGACATTTGATACCGATTTGTACAAATAGCATGCCGCGCCGTGGCCGCGGAATCCGTATAACTTGGGTGCACAACGCACTCAGGGATGGGCACGACCGCGATGACGACTGCAGGTTCGGGCGCAGGCGCGCGGCCGCGTACCGCCGTCCGGGTCCGCGACTACGCGACCGGGCTGGCCTTCGCCCACCTGTTGACCAGTGCCGAGGCGATCGCGGTGGTGGTGTCACTCAACGGCGAAACGCCCCTGACCGACTCCACCCTGCTGTCGGCGCGAAACCTGGTGCTGGTGGCGGTACTGGTCACGCTGGGCACGCTGTCCGTCGTCGCCGCGGGCAGCGCCAGCATCGCGCCGTCCGTGCGCTGGTACACCACCGGAGCGCCACCCGACCCGGGGCAACGCCGCGCGGCCGTCAACATCCTGCGCCGGCAGTCGGTGATCGTGCTCGGAACCTGGCTGGTCGGCGGGGCGATCGGCATGGCCGCGATCCAATCCCACAACATGGGACTGATCGTGTTGCTCAGCACCATCATCGTGTTCGGGGGCACCGCGTCGCTGAGCACCAGCATGCTGTTCACCCAACGCACCTTCCGGCCGATCGTGGCCGCGGCCTGGCAGGGGTCCGACGTCCGTGCCACCGCCCCCGGCGTCTTGGCCCGGCTGGTGACCATGTGGTTCATCACCTGCGCGATGCCGTCGGCTGCCATCATCGCGCTCATCGTCTGCCGGCAGATGGGCTGGATCATCGACCCGGACTCGTCGGTGGAGATCCCGGTCCTGGTGCTGTGCGTGGTGGCGGTGCTGCTCGGGGTGCGCGCCATGATCCTGGTGTCCCGGTCGATCTCCGACCCGGTCGGCGAAGTCGTCAACGCGATGGCCCGGATCGAGCGCGGCGAGATGACCACATCCGTCGGGGTCTACGAACAGTCCGAGATCGGGCGGCTGCAAACCGGGTTCAATCGCATGGTGGCCGGTCTGGCCGAACGCGACCGGCTCCAGGACCTGTTCGGCCGCCACGTCGGCTCCGATGTCGCCCGACTGGCCGTCGAACAGGACCTCGCGCTCGCCGGCTCGGTTCAAGAGGCGGCGATCCTGTTCATCGATCTGGTGGGCTCCACCGAACTGGCGGCCACCCATCCGCCCGACGAGGTCGCCGGGGTGCTCAACGACTTCTTCCGCATCGTGGTGGACGCGGTCGACGCGCAGCGCGGTTCGATCAACAAATTTCAAGGCGATGCGGCGCTGGCGGTGTTCGGCGCTCCCGTCCCTTCCCAGGACGCTGCTGCGGCGGCGTTGGCCACCGCTCGCAGCCTGATCGCCCGACTTCGCCGGCTGCCATTGGTGGACTTCGGGATTGGGGTCTCGGCTGGCCCGGTGTTCGCCGGCAACATCGGCAGCGAAAACCGCTACGAGTACACGGTGGTCGGCGACGCCGTCAACGAGGCCGCGCGGCTGGCCGACCGCGCCAAGGCCGTCACGGCCCGGGTGTTGTGTTCGGCGACCGCGCTGGAACGCGCCGACCACGACGAGCGGGCGCGCTGGGCGCGCTACGGATCGGCGACCTTGCGCGGCCGCGCACAGCCCACCGAAATGTCGATGCCGATCACCGAGCCTGCGACCGGGGGTGACGCGGCTGCTGGGCACATGCCAGACTCCGAGCATGGCTTATGACATCGCCCGTCCTCAGATCGAGGGGAACATCGCCGTCGGCGAGGACCGTCAGCTCGGCTTCGCCGAATTCGGTGCCCCGCAGGGCCGGGCGATGTTCTGGTTGCATGGCACACCCGGCGCCCGCCGGCAGATTCCGGTCGAAGCCCGGCTGTATGCCGCCGAAGCCAACATCCGCCTGATCGGGGTGGACCGGCCCGGCATCGGTTCCTCGACCCCATTCCAGTACGAGACGGTTTCCCAGTTCGCCGACGACCTGCGCACCGTCGCCGACACGCTCGGGATCGACAAGATGGCGGTCATCGGGCTGTCCGGCGGCGGTCCCTACACGCTGGCGTGCGCCGCGGCCATGCCCAAGCGGGTGGTCGCGGCCGGCGTGCTGGGCGGTGTCGCCCCAGCGGTGGGCCCCGAAGCCATCGACAGCAACCTGATGCGGCTGGCCCGGCTCGCCGAGCCGGTGCTGGACCACGCCGGGCGACCGATCAGCTTGCTGGCCGCCGGCCTGATTCGGATGGTCCGGCCGGTGGCCTCGCCGGCGCTGGAACTCTACGCGCGGATCTCCCCGGAGGGCGACCGCGAGATGCTGTCTCGCCCGGAGTTCAAGGCCATGTTCCTCGACGACCTGCTCAACGGCTCCCGCAAGCAGCTCGCCGCGCCGATCGCGGACGCGATCCTGTTCGCCCGGCCCTGGGGCTTCCGGCTCGCCGACATCAAGGTGCCGGTGCACTGGTGGCACGGCGACGCCGACCACATCGTCCCGTTCTCCCACGGCAAACATGCGGTGGCGCTGCTTCCCGACGCCCGGCTCTACCCGATTCCCGGGGAAAGCCATCTGGCCGGACTGGGCCGCGCCGAAGAGATTCTGTGCACGCTGCTCCAGGCCTGGGACGAGGCGCGCGAGCCGACCCTGTGACCGCGCCGCAATCGATCCGGGAGTTGTTCGACCAACTCGGTCTGCGGGAGGTGCCGTCGGCCGACGGCACCCTGACGCTGCAGATGCCGGTCGACGAGCGTGTGGTCAACACCGCCGGCGGGCTGCAGGGCGGATTGATCGCCACCATGGCCGACGTGGCGGCCGGACAGCTCGCGGCGCGCAGCACCCAGTTCGGCAACGGCATCGCCACGACGGACCTGTTCATCCGCTACCTGCGGCCGATCAAGGCCGGACCGGCGCGGGCCGTCGCGTCCATCCTGCGTACCGGCCGGCGTTCGGTGGTGGCCCAAGTCGACATCTACCGAGGCGACGATGATCAGCTGGCCGCCACCGCGACGGTGAATTTCGCCGCCATCGAGCTACCTGGCTGAACGCGCTCATGTCGGTAGTGCTGGTGCACGGCAACCCGGAATCGGATGCGATCTGGGACCCACTGGTCGATGCCCTGGGCCGTCGAGATGTCGTGCGGTTGTCACCACCGGGCTTCGGCGCCCCACTGCCGCAACACTTCTCCGCAACCTACGTCGCCTACCGCGACTGGCTCGAACGTGAGCTCGAAGCCCTCGGCGGTCCCGGCGAGCCGATCGACCTCGTCGGACACGACTGGGGTGGCGTCCACGTCGTCAATCTGGCCATGCACCGCCCCGACCTGGTGCGTAGTTGGACCACCGACATCATCGGTGTGTTCGATCCGGACTATGCCTGGCCCGAGACCGCCCAGATCTGGCGGACCCCGGGAAAGGGTGAGCGGCTGGTCGCGAACATGCTCGGCGGGACAGTGGAAGACCGGACCGCGCTGTGGTCGGCCACGCTGCCGCCAGACATCGCCAGATCCATGGCGCAGGCACAGGGTCCGGAGATGGGCCGGGCAACCCTACTGCTGTATCGCTCGGTGGAAGGCCCCGGCGCGATGGCGCAAACCGGCGGAGGGCTGGAGCGCGCGCGTGCCCGGCCGGGCCTGTCCCTGCTGGCCACCGACGACCCCTACGTGGGATCCGAGGAGATCCGGCGACGCGCAGCGCACCAGGCGGGTGCCCGCACCGAAGTGCTCGACGGGCTTGGCCACTGGTGGATGACCGACGATCCGGTGCGTGGCGCGGCCGCGCTCACATCCTTCTGGGAATCGGTCGCCGAATCGCGGTGACTCAGTTCGGCGTGGTCAGCCGGCTTCCGAGGAAGTGCGGCAACCGAAACCGCCGAGGCGCATGCACGACCGGCGTGTCCTGCGACGCTCCGCCGTTCTGGGCGGCGGTGTAGGCCGCGGAGTTACCGGTGACACGCAGCACCTGGCCCCGCCAGCTGATGTCGGCCTCCCGGTAGGCCTCCACCAGAGCCCGCTCCAGCAGTTCGTCGGCCTCGGCGATCGACAGCGCGGCCAACTCCACGAAGTCCCCATCGCGGGCATCGAGTTTGAGCGTGGTGGGGCCGGTTTCCACCAGGTCACAGTTGGCCCGGATGCTCAGTTCGGCGTTCGAACGCGCCAACCCGGCCAGCGCGTAGGCGGCCAGCAGGACACGGCCCGCCTCGTCGCCGGCCGGACCGCAGTCGAAACGCAGCTGACGCAGCGCGGCGAAGCTGAGCACCTGGGTGCGAATAATCCGACTGCAGCACACTCCGCTGTCGGGCACCGCACGGGAATCCGCCGATACACCTTCGACGAGCACGCCGATGATCTCACCGGACAGCACTCCGCGGAAACGGCTTTGACCGGTGCCCAAAGCGGCGTCGATCGCACCGAAGATCAGACTGCCGGGGCTCAGTTCCAGCAGCGCGCGAGCGTTGTCCGGTGTGCTCTCGCGGGCCACGCGGTAGGCGGGGTGGGCGATCGCGGGCTTGCCGTCGATGGAGCCGGTGAGAAAGTGCCCGTCGAAAATGCGTTGCGGCAGTTCGAGATCGGTGTAGACCACCCGGCCGCCCTCGTAGGAGACCTCCATTCGCGGCACCCGGCTCAGCAGCGGATGCTGGGCGTGGATGCCTTGCAGGATCGCGGCTTCGACGCGCTGGACCTGGCTCTGGTTGTCATCGATGAGCACAGTGGCCGTCGGTTCCCCGTCGATCAGTCGGGTCTCGACCGCCGACGCTGAGCGCCCGGCACGGGGCGCCGGGCTGATCGCGGCGTGTGGTCCCCCGGCCGGCGCCAGCTCGGTGGACACCGTCAGCGTGCTGCCGCCGCCGGCCTGGCAGGCGGCCACCAGCTGTGGAAAGGAAAGTTTGGACAAAGCGATCAACCTTTCTGGTCCACCGAGTGTGGCACAGGCGTGCGGTCCAGGTCCGGCTCGAGATAGATGACCAGCGCCGCGGGTACAGCCGCACGGATATTGGCTTCGGCGGCGTCGATGGTGGCCGCGACGCCGGCCAAATCGAGGCTGCGAACCACTGCGATCTTGGCCCCCACCAGCATCTCTTCCGGGCCCAGGTACTGGGTGCGGATGTGGATCAGCCGGGTGACGTTCTCGGTGCCCTCCAGCGCCGCGCGAATGGCCTGATCCTCGGCGGCGGTGGCGCCCTCGCCGATCAGCAGGCTGTGCATCTCCACCATCAGGAATACGGCGACCACCCCCAGCAGCGCACTGATGCCCAGCGTTGCGACACCGTCCCACACCGGATTTCCGGTGACCGTGCTCAGTCCGACGCCGATCAGCGCCAGTGCCAGACCGATCAGCGCCGCGGTGTCCTCGAGCAGGACCACCGGAAGCTCCGGGTTGCGGGAGGTACGCAAGAAGCGCCACCAGCTAGCCTCACCTTTGAGCGGGCGCGACTCGCGCAGCGCGGTGCGAAAACTGTAGGTCTCCAAGCCGATAGCCACCAGCAGGATTGCGATCGCCACCACCGGCGAGCTCAGCTCGACCGGGTGACGCACCTTCTCGTAGCCCTCGTAGAGCGCGAACATCGAGCCCAGGCTGAACAGCACCAGTGCCACGACGAACGACCAGAAGTAGCGGCTGCGTCCGTGCCCGAAGGGATGCAGCGCGTCGGGTGCCTTGGCGGCGGCGCGCTGCCCGAACAGCAGCAGCGCCTGGTTGGAGGTGTCGACCACCGAGTGCACTGCCTCGGCGAGCATGGCGGCGCTACCGGTGATCAGGTAACCGGCGAACTTCGCCACCGCGATGCCGCCGTTGGCCGTCAAGGCCGCGATGATGGCCTTGGTGCTGCCCGAGGACGACACTCTAGAGGCCTATCGTCGCCCGGAACAGGGCGGCCGGTTTTTGGGCGAGCAACCGGATCGGCCCGTCGTCGCAGGGCACCCAGGCCGACTCGCCGCGGTGCAACGTCAGCGTCTTGGACTTGGCGTGCACGGTGATCACGCCCTCGGTGCACAGCAGAATCTGCGGACCGTCGTGGCGCGCGGGCGCGTCCACCTCGTGACCGAGGTGGCTGCCGTCGAGCGTCAGTCGCGACACCGCGAATTCCTCGGCGGGTGTGCGGTAGACCAGCTCGAGTCCCTCGGTATGGGTGGCCGGTCGCAGCGCCTCCTCCGTGGTGGGGGTGAAATCCAGCACCCGCAGCAGCTCGGGGACGTCGACGTGTTTGGGGGTCAGTCCGCCACGCAGCACGTTGTCGGAGTTGGCCATCACCTCCAGACCCACGCCATGCAGGTAGGTGTGCAGGTTTCCGGCCGAGACGAAGATGGCCTCTCCCGGCGCCAGGCTGATCCGGTTGAGCAGCAGCGAAGCCAGGACACCGGCATCCCCGGGATACCGCTCCCCCAGTTCGAGCACCGTCTTGGCCTCGGCAGAGAACTCGCCGGCCTCAGAACTGAGGTACTGGATGGCCCCTTCCAGCACCGCGGGCACCAACACGTCCAGATCAGGTTGGGGCGCGGTGATCCACGTGGTGAACAGCGCCCGCAGTCCGTCGGCGTCGGACTGCACATCGGATTGACCGTTGTCGGTCTGGCCGCCGAGCAGGTCGATGAACGGGTCCAGGTCGGATACCGCCAGCGCCCTCAGCAGCTCGATGGTGCGCGCCACCGGCCGGAATCCTGCCAGCGCCTCGAACGGCTGCAGCGCCACCAGAAGTTCGGGTTTGTGACTGGTGTCGCGGTAGTTGCGGATCGGCGAGGACACCGGGACCCCGAGCCGCTCCTCACGCTCGTAGCCCTCGATCGCCTGCATGGCACTGGGGTGGGCCTGCAGCGACAGCGGCTCGTCGGCGGCCAGCACCTTGACCAGAAACGGCAGCCGGTCACCGAAGCGCGCCTGAGCCACCGGGCCCAGCTGGCCCTCCGGGTCGTGAGTCAGGACGTTGAGCAACGACACCTCGCCGGTGTCGGTCTCCAGGCAGGCCGGGTCCCCCGGGTGTGCCCCCAGCCAAAGCTCGGCTTCGGGATGCGCCGCCGGAACGGGCCGACCGGTGAACTCGGCGATAGCAGTCCTCGAGCCCCAGGCGTAGGTCCGTATCGCACCGCGTAGCTGTTCCACTGTTCCCGTCAACCCCGCAAAAGTCTCACGTAGGCGGCGGCCATCTCCAACCGCACGGCCAGCACCGCAAGCTGCTGTTCGGCCCGGCCCGGACCGCTCGGCGACAGCTCCCCCGCCGGCACAGTCAGGCTCGCGGCTTCCGCCGAGGCACCCGGTGCCACCGGCACATCCCCGGCTGCGATCAGATCGACGTCGTGCAGGCCGTTGATTCGGGCCGCCACCACGGTGCGTTCGGCGGCCAACGTCAGGGCCAGTACTCGCAGCCGTCCGGCGGCCGGTCCGTCGATCTGCTCGTCGTGAAAGATGTCGGAGACGTCGCGGCCACCGGCGGCCTGCGCCCGCAGCACGCTCACCGCGTCGGCCAGCCCGGCCGCCGCTACCGTGGTCCGACCGATCCGCAGCATCGCCGCGCTGCCGTGCCGAGCCAGCGCCAGGGTCGCCGCGCAGTCGCCGGCCAACGCGACCTCGCGGCCCACGATGCGGTCCGCCAGCATCTTCGCCGGGTTGGTGAACAGCTCACGCGCGGCACTGTTGCGCAGCGCCTCGGCGTCGAGCTCGTCGGCCAGCACGGCCAAGTCGGTCGGTGCGGCCGCACCCTCCAGGGCATCCATGATGGCCAGCCCGGCGGCCAGGTAGCGCGGCAGACCGAACTCCGCCGAGACGGCGATCCGCGGTTCCAGCACGGCGACCCGGCCGGCGGTGGCGTCGCGCAGCGGCCCTTCGTAGGGCGCGACCACCACGACTCGCGCGCCGCGACGTACCCCGGCCGCGGCCGCGGCGACCAGCGCGGGATCGCCCGGATCGTCGCCGGCAACGATCAGGACGTCCAGCGATCCGATCCAGGACGGGGCCTCGGCGGCCAGCACCAGCGGTGCCCGCGCCGACTCGCCGCGGGTAGCGGCCAGCAGGCTCCCTGCCGTGGCCGCGGTGCCGCGGGTGGACAGCCAGATGATCGTCCGCGGCGGGTAGTCACGGCTCTCGCTGCGCACGGCATCCAGGGCACCCTCATCGACCGTCGCGGCGGTAGCGCGCACCTGTGCGCCGGCCATCGATGCGGCCCACAGTGCGCCGTCACGGTCAGCCGCCAGCAGAGCCTCGGTGTCATCGAGGTCGACGGTGGAGAAGGAGCCGGAGAACGCGGTCACGGACGCGACTTCTCCGCAGCGGTGATCTGTTCGGAGACTTGGGCCACCACCGCGTCCACCGCGGCGGCGTCGGGCGCCTCGACGTTGAGCCGCAGCAGCGGCTCGGTGTTGGAGCTGCGCAGGTTGAACCAGCTGCCCGAACCCAGCTCGACGGTCACGCCGTCGAGGTGGTCCACCGACGACACCTGGTCACCGAACGACCCGACCACCGCGTCCACGCAGTCCTGCGCATCGGAGACGGTGAAGTTGATCTCGCCGGACGCCGCGTAGCGCTGGTAGTCGGCGGTCAGCTCCGACAACGGCCGCTGCTGTTCGCCGAGCGCGGCCAGTACGTGCAGGGCCGCCAGCATGCCCGAGTCGGCGCCCCAGAATTCCCGGAAGTAGTAGTGCGCCGAGTGCTCCCCGCCGAAGATGGCCCCGGTCTCGGCCATCAGCGCCTTGATGTAGGAGTGTCCGACCCGCGACCGCAGCGGGGTGCCGCCGCGCTCGCTGACCAGTTCGGGCACGGCATGCGAGGTGATCAGGTTGTGGATCACCGTCGCACCGGGCTCGCGGGCCAATTCACGGGCCGCGACCAGGCCGGTCACCGCCGACGGCGACACCGGCTCGCCGCGCTCGTCGACCACGAAGCACCGGTCGGCGTCGCCGTCGAAGGCCAGTCCGATGTCGGCGCCGCTCTCGCGCACGAACGTCTGCAGATCAACGAGGTTGGCCGGATCCAGCGGGTTGGCCTCGTGGTTGGGAAAGTTGCCGTCCAACTCGAAGTACAGCGGCAGCAGTGTGATACCCCCGACCGAGCCGAACACCGCCGGGGCGGTGTGGCCGGCCATCCCGTTGCCGGCGTCGACGGCCACACGCAGCGGCCGCAGGCCGGAGATGTCGACCAGCGAGTGCAGGAATGCCGCATAGTCGGCGAGCACGTCACGGTCGGTGATGCTGCCGCGCGATTCTTGGCCGTCGCCAGCCGAATCGACGCCGGCGATCAGCTCATCGCGGATCCGGCCCAGGCCGCTGTCAGCGCCCACCGGCTTGGCACCGGCCCGGCAGAGCTTGATGCCGTTGTAGGCCGCCGGGTTGTGGCTGGCGGTGAACATCGCACCCGGGCAGTCCAGCGCCCCGGAGGCGAAATAGAGCTGGTCGGTCGACGCCAGCCCGATCCGGACCACATCCAGGCCGCGGGCGATCACGCCTTCGGCGAACGCCGCAGACAGCAGTGGCGAACTGTCCCGCATGTCGTGGCCGATCACCACCTGGCGGGCGCCTTCCTCGGCCATCAGCCGGGCAAACGAGGACCCGACCTCAGTGACGAGGGATTCATCGATCTCCGAACCGACCAGGCCGCGTACGTCGTACGCCTTGATCACACGGTGGACAGCCGCAGCGGGCCGAGACATGGACAGGGCTCCTGACGCAGTGGACTCTTGACGCTCAAGCCTAGCCCGGAACCCGCGATCAGTCCGAAGGGTCTGGCAACACACGCAGGTGGCCACGGCGCCGGCCATTGGTCTTGCCCGGCGCACCGGGCGGTGCCAGCACACCACCACCAGGTCCGGCGGTGGGCGCTCCGCGGGTCGGGGAGTCGATCGGATTGGCCTGGGGGTACCACCCGTTTGCCGGGGCCGCCCGCCCGGATTCGCGCTCGCGAACCGCCTCGGCAAGCGCGATCAGATCATCCTCTTCAGGCGATACCCACGGGCCGGGGTGGCGGACCAGTTCCCAACCGCGCGGGGCGGTGATCCGGCCTGCGTGACTGAAGCACAAGTCCCAGGAATGCGGTTCAGCGGCAGTCGCCAGCGGGCCGACCACGGCGGTGGAGTCCGAGTAGACGAACGTCAGCGTCGCCACCGCATAGTGCGGACACCCTGGCCGGCAGCAACGGCGGGGAACGTTCACGCCCGTGAGGCTATCGTGGCCGCGCGCCCCCGCGGCGCCGGACACGCGCAAGGCGCCGGCACCCTATGCACAACCGTTACCATCTTCTGCGTGATCGCCACGCGTCGCCGCTGGCGCGGCCGCGAAACCCGCGGGCCGCTGTTGCCGCCCACCGTTCCAGGCTGGCGCACCCGCGCCGAACGGTTCGACATGGCGGTGCTGGAGGCCTACGAGCCCATCGAGCAACGGTGGAAGCAACGGCTGACGGCGCTCGATGTCGCGGTCGATGAGATCCCGCGGATCGCCGCCAAGGACCCCGACAGTGTGCAGTGGCCCCCAGAAGTGGTCGCGGACGGGCCAATTCCGCTGGCCCGTTTGATTCCCGCCGGGGTGGATGTGCGGGGAAATCCGACACGCGCCCGAATCTTGCTGTTCCGCAAGCCGATCGAGCAACGCGCAAACGACAGCACAGAGCTCGGTGATTTATTGCACGAGATCTTGGTGGCCCAAGTCGCCACCTATTTGGATGTCGAGCCCACCGTCATCGACCCGACGATCGACGACTAGGACCGATCGGTCACACGCGTCGCAGAGCGGGAATCAGATGATGCCGCGCTTGAGGCGGCGGCGCTCACGCTCGGAAAGCCCGCCCCAGATACCGAAACGCTCGTCGTGCGCCAAGGCGTACTCCAGGCACTCGCTGCGAACCGAGCATCGCTGGCAGATCTTCTTGGCCTCGCGAGTCGAACCGCCCTTCTCCGGAAAGAACGCCTCGGGGTCGGTCTGCGAGCACAGGGCGCGGTCCTGCCACTGCTCATTGGTGGCCGTCGCGGGGTCGAACGGGTCGAACTCGTCGTAGTCCTCCGGCTCGGGAACCAGACTCAGATGTGGTCGACTGGGCATCGCCTCCAGCCCGCTCGGCCCAGCCATTTCAGCCATTTCGGCACCGGCGTGCGATGCTCCTCCCATCACGCCCCAAAGGTGCTCATAGGACATGCTCCGCCTCCTCACCTGTAGCGCGATCCTGATATGTCGGCCGAATCCAAGATTTGGACCATCTCGATTCGAACATGTGATCGAATCTCGGTCTGCGGCACCGAAATCGGCTGGCCAACCGGGAAATGACACTAGTGTGATTAGACACGGGTTGATCAGCCCGGTCAAGCTGATTGGCCAAATTCCTTACCATCTCGTGATCGATTTCCAACGTGTCCGAGACCGGCGAGTCCCTGTCATCTACCCCACACCCGCGTCTCGGCGTGTCTTACCGTGCCCCCGATGCAGCGACGACGGCGGTCCGCCACACCGGCGGCAGCGGCGCCAAAGGTACTGTCGTGCGCTGTGAAGGTCACCGTTCTCGTCGGAGGGGTCGGCGGCGCCCGATTCCTGCTCGGCGTCCAGAAACTACTGGGTCTGGGCCAATTCGCCGAATCCCCGGCTGACAACGGGGCCGAGGCGCACGAGCTGACCGCGATCGTCAACGTCGGCGACGATGCCTGGATGCACGGTGTGCGCATCTGCCCCGATCTGGACACCTGCATGTACACCCTGGGCGGCGGCGTGGATGCCGAACGCGGCTGGGGGCATCGCGACGAAACCTGGCATGCCATGGAGGAGTTGGGCCGCTACGGAATGCAGCCCGACTGGTTCGGTCTCGGCGACCGCGACCTGGCCACCCACCTGGTCCGCACCCAGTCGCTGCGCGCCGGTTACCCGCTGACCGAGGTGACTTCGGCGCTGTGCGAGCGCTGGCAGCCCGGCGCGCGACTGCTGCCGGTCACCAACGACAGTTGCGAAACCCACGTCGTCATCACCGATCCGGCCGACAACACCCAGCGCGCGATCCACTTCCAGGAGTGGTGGGTGCGCTACCGTGCCCAAGTTCCCACCCACGGGTTCGGCTTCGTGGGCGCAGAGAAGGCCACCGCCACAACCGAAGTCGTCGACGCCATCGCCGGCGCCGACATCGTGCTGCTGGCCCCCTCGAATCCGGTGGTCAGCATCGGCGCCATCCTGGCCGTTCCGGGTGTCCGCGCGGCCCTGCGCTCCACGGCGGCACCGGTCGTCGGCTACTCCCCGATCATCGCCGGAAAGCCGTTGCGCGGTATGGCCGATGTCTGCCTGAGCGTGATCGGCTTGGACTCCACCTCCCGAGCCGTCGGCGAGCACTACGGCGCCCGCAGCGGCACCGGGATCTTGGACTACTGGCTGGTGCACGAGGGCGAGTCCCCCGACACACCCGACATCGCCGGCGTCACCGTTCGCGCCGCCCCGCTGTTGATGACCGATCCGGCGGCCACGGCCCAAATGGTCCGCACCGGACTGGAGCTAGCGGGGGTGTCACCATAAAGGGGCAGGGCGAGCACGGCAGCGCCGCCAAGGTCGAGATCCTGCCGGTGACCGGATTGGGCGAGTTCCGGCCCGGCGACGATCTCGCTTCCATGCTGGCCCAGGCCGCACCGTGGCTGGCCGACGGCGACATCGTGGTCGTCACCAGCAAGGTGGTGTCCAAGTGCGAGGGCCGCATCGTGCCGGCGCCGCACGACGCCGAGGCGCGTGATGCGCTGCGCCGCCAACTGGTCGAGGCCGAGGCGGTACGCGTACTGGCCCGCAAGGGCCGCACCTGGATCACCGAGAACCGCCTGGGACTGGTGCAGGCGGCCGCCGGTGTGGACGGCTCCAACGTCGGCTCCGACGAACTCGCGCTGTTGCCGGTCGATCCCGACGGCAGCGCCGCCGCGTTGCGCGCCGGACTGGCCGAGCGTCTGGGCGTCAGCGTGGCGGTGCTGATCACCGACACCATGGGCCGGGCCTGGCGCAACGGCCAGATCGACGTCGCGATCGGCGCGTCGGGCTTGTCGGTGCTCAACGGCTACGCCGGGTCAGTCGACCGACACGGCAACGAATTGGTGGTCACCGAAGTCGCCGTCGCTGACGAACTCGCCGCGGCTGCCGACCTGGTGAAGGGCAAGCTCACCGATATTCCGGTGGCGGTGGTGCGTGGCGTCAGCAGCCCCGACAACGGTTCCACCGCAGCAGCACTGGTGCGTTCCGGCTCCGAGGACCTGTTCTGGCTCGGGACCGCCGAGGCCATCGAGGCGGGACGCGGGCAGGCTCAGCTGCTGCGCCGCTCCGTGCGCCGGTTCGCCGGGGAACCCGTTCCGGCGCAACTGATCACTGATGCCATGGCCGAGGCCCTGACCGCCCCGGCACCGCATCACACCCGCCCGGTCCGGTTCGTGTGGCTGCAGACTCCGAGCGTGCGCACTCGGCTGCTCGATGCCATGGCACAGCAGTGGCGATCCGACTTGGCCGGCGACGGCAGATCGCCTGAGTCCATTGACGCCCGGGTCTCGCGTGGCCAGATCCTTTATGACGCACCCGAAGTCGTCATCCCGATGATGGTGCCCGACGGCGCCCACCACTATCCGGACGCCGCCCGCACCGCCGCCGAGCACACCATGTTCACGGTCGCCGTCGGTGCTGCCGTCCAAGGCCTGTTGGTGGCGCTGGCGGTCCGTGGCGTAGGCAGCTGCTGGATCGGTTCGACCATCTTCACCCCCGAGTTGGTCCGCACCGAACTGGATCTGCCGCCCGACTGGGAACCCCTGGGCGCCATCGCGATCGGCTACCCCACCGAGCCGCCCGAACCCCGCGAACCGGCCGACATCGGCGACCTGCTGGTGCGGCGATGAGTCTGCACGAGTCCGCTGTAGCGGCACTGAGTGGTTGGACCGCACCAGATTCCGCGCAAGATTCGCTCCGGCATGCGGTGCTGGCGTTTCTGGCGGCCCGCCCCGACGCGTGCCGGCGCGAATGCGTTCCCGGCCACATCACCGCTTCCACCCTGGTGCTCGACCACACCGGTGAGCACGCGTTACTCACGCTGCACCCGCGGGTGGGCCGCTGGCTGCAGCTCGGAGGTCATTGCGAGGACACCGACGCCGACATCCGCGCAGCCGCGCTGCGCGAGGCCACCGAGGAATCCGGCATCACCGGCCTGCGACTGGATCCGGCGCTGGCGGCCGTGCACGTGCATCCGGTGACCTGCTCACTGGGTGTGCCGACCCGGCACCTGGACCTGCAATTCGTGGCGCACGCGCCCACGAACGCACAGATCGGGATCAGCGACGAGTCGCTTGCGCTGCGCTGGTGGCCGGTCGACGGCCTACCGCCGGACGCCGACGACGCCCTGGCGCATCTGGTGGCGCGGGCCGTCGGATAGGCCCCCGGGCTCACTGGGAGTCGTTTACCCGCGTCCAGGGTTGGCAGTTCTGTGACTCGAAGGCCTTGACCGTGACGGGAATGCTCGCGTACATCGGGCCGATTGACGTGTTCGTCTGGACCACATGGTCCTTGGCGGCGTCGGGTGTGCTGTAGGTGAACCAGGAACACATCGATTCCTGGGTCGGCACGTTGTTGATCCACACGCCGAAAGCCGAACCCGACCCACCGGTGTGATAGAGGCCCGGTGCGATGTCGGTTCCGACCTGAAAGACCCCGTTACCGGGAATCGGGTCCAGCGGGTCTGCAGCGGCCGGCGCCGCCATGGCGACTGCGGCCAGGCACCCGACGAAGGCTCTGGTGAACATGGTTATGACTATCCACCGTTGACTCGGCGTCCATGGCGAAAAGCGCGAGATGGGTGCGCCTTTGGCGCAGAGTCAGCGCGAAACCGGCTCAGACGTCGCTGGAGTAGCGAATCCCGCAGTCCGGGATCGACACCCCGGGCCACACCCGGGCCCCACGCAGCAATTCGCAGCGCGCCCCGATGTCGGCGCCGTCGCCGATCACCCCGTCGCGGATCAACGCCCGCGGCCCGATGCGAGCGCCGAAGCCGATGATCGATCGTTCGATCACGCACCCGGCCTCGACTTTCACCCCGTCGAAGATCACCGCGCCATCGAGGCGGGCGCCCGGGCCGATCTCAGCACCCCGGCCCACGACGGTCCCGCCGATCAGCACCGCACCGGGCGCCACCGAGGCACCGTCGTGCACCAGTGCCTCACCGCGCTTGCCACCCAGCGCCGGTGACGGCGCGATGCCCCGCACCAGGTCCGCCGAACCGCGTACGAAATCCTCCGGTGTGCCCATGTCGCGCCAATAGCTGGTGTCGACGTAGCCGCAGACCAACACGGCGTCGGCCAGCAGCGCGGGAAACACCTCGCGCTCCACCGAAACCGGGCGGCCGCGCGGGATGCGGTCGATGACGCCGCGGGAGAGCACGTAGCAACCGGCGTTGATCTGGTCGGTCGGCGGGTCTTCGGTCTTCTCCAGGAATGCGGTGACCCGCCCGTCGTCGGTGGGCACGCAACCGAAGGCCCGCGGGTCGCCGACACGCACCAGGTGCAGGGTGGCCTCGGCGCCCTGCTCCCGGTGGTAGTCGTGCAGTTCGGTCAGATCAGCCCCGGACAGCACATCACCGTTGAACACCATCGCGGTGTCATGGCGCAGCTTGGGCGCGACGTTGGCGATACCGCCGCCGGTGCCCAGCGGCTCATCCTCGGTCACGTAGTCGATCTGCAGGCCCAGCGCCGAGCCGTCGCCGAATTCCTCGGCGAACACCTCTGGCTTATACGACGTGCTGAGGATGACGTGCTCGATGCCGGCGGCAGCGATCCGTGACAGCAGGTGCGTCAGGAAGGGCAGACCCGCGGTCGGCAGCATCGGCTTGGGGGCCGACAGCGTCAGCGGCCGCAGCCGGGTGCCCTTGCCGCCGACGAGGACCACCGCATCGAGTTGGCTCAGTGTCACGGGTGTCCCTTCGTCAATTTGCGGCGGGCGTTGCGCACCGCCAGGTGTGAGCGCACCGCCAGCGCGCCGCGAATGCTCCAGCGCAACGGGGCCCGCCACCAGCCGGTGTGCCGGTCGGCGAGGTAGGTGTAGGTGCTGCGATGGTGCGCGGCCAGGTTGCGTGCGGGGTCCTTGCCGGTGGCGTGACCCTTCTGGTGCAACACCTCGGCCGTGGGCACGTAGACGTTGAGCCAACCGGCCTTGGCCAGCCGGTCGCCCAAGTCGACGTCCTCCATATAGAGGAAGTAGCGCTCGTCGAAGCCGCCGACCGCGTCGAACGCGGCCCGGCGCACCAGCAGGCAGGCGCCCGAGAGCCACCCGACCGGCCGTTCGCTGGGCTCCAGCCGTTCCTGCCGATAGGCGCGGGTCCACGGATTGTTGGGCCACACCGGACCGACCACCGCGTGCATGCCGCCGCGGATCAGGCTGGGCAGGTGGCGCGCCGAGGGATACACCGAACCGTCCGGCTCCCGGATCAACGGTCCCAGCGTCGCCGCCTGCGGCCACCGGGCCGCCGCATCCAGCAGGGCCTCGATGCTGCCCGGACCCCACTGCACATCGGGGTTGGCCACGATCAGAAATTCGCTGCGCTCGCCGCCCTCGGCGTCCAGCAGAGCCACCCCGGCGTTGACCGCTCCGCCGTAGCCCAGGTTGGCCCCGGTATGCAGCAACTGCACGTTGGGATAGCGCTGCTCGGCCTCCTCCGGCGAGCCGTCGGTGGATCCGTTGTCGGCCATCACCACCCGCACCGGACGGTCGGTC
The DNA here is from genome assembly GCF_900604305.1 of Mycobacterium sp. P7213. Classification (NCBI taxonomy): domain Bacteria; kingdom Bacillati; phylum Actinomycetota; class Actinomycetes; order Mycobacteriales; family Mycobacteriaceae; genus Mycobacterium; species Mycobacterium sp. P7213. The sequence goes on along the minus strand of NZ_UWOA01000001.1, from coordinate 205,523 downwards.
GCCAGCGCCAGCGACGCCAGGAATCGGTCCAGATGCCATCCCGGCGAATAGGTCACCGTCACCACCGGTAGGGCCTCACTCACGGCCTAGAGGTTATCTGGCCACGGCGGCGGACAGTGCATCGCTCCACCGGCGCAGCGGTGCCAGGCCGGCCCGCGCCGACTCGTCGCCCGACAACGCGGAGTAAGCGGGACGGGCCGCCGGGCGCGGATGTACGGCACTGCTGACCGGGTGCACCCGGTCCGGATCGGCGCCGACCGCGGCGAACACCGCGCGGGCCTGTTCGTAGCGGCTCGCGGCACCGGCGTTGGCGGCATGCAACACCCGAGCGCCCGGCGGCGAGGACGTCAGCGCCAGCAGTGCGTCGACGAGATCGCCGACATAGGTCGGGGATCCGATCTGGTCGTCGACCACCTCCACGTCCGCGCCGCCCGCAGCCCGCTCGCGCATCACCGCGACGAAGTCCGAACCACCGGCGGCACCGGTGTAGACCCAGGCGGTGCGCACCACCAGGGCGTCCGGTGAAGCGGCCAGTACCGCGTTCTCACCGGCCAGTTTGGTGCTGCCGTAGACCGACAGTGGCCGGGTGGCGTCTGCCGGTTCGTACGGGCGCGGCGGGTTATCGCCGAAGTCGCCGTCGAAGACGTAGTCGGTGGAGATGTGGATCAGCCGCGCGCCGGCCCGAGTACAGGCGGTCGCAAGGTGGCCCGGTCCGGTCGCGTTGACGGCGTGGGCCCGCTCGGCATCGGTCTCGGCGGCGTCGACTTGGGTGTAGGCCGCACAGTTGATCAGCACGTCGTCGGGCCGCAGGTCCACGGCGTCCACGGCGGCGCCGTCGGTGATGTCGCATTGCGCCGATGTCAGGGCCAGCACGTCATGACCGGTCTCGGCGGCGCGTTTCGCCAGGAAAGTGCCGACTTGGCCGCCTGCGCCGGTGATCACAATCCGCATGAGCGTCGAGCTTAAGCGGCGGCTCCAGCTTCGCTTGCGGGCTGCCACGCCGCGCCCGGCTACCGCCGATACGGCAGTTACGCAAGTAATCTGAAGTGATGCCTGCGCAACGTGTGGTTCGTGTGATTGCCACGGTGGCAGCCGTCGCCATCGTCCTGGGGACCGGGGTGGCCTGGAGCCAAGTCCGGTCGTTCGAGGACGGCATCTTCCACGTCTCGTCGCTGGCGCTGGGCAACGGCGGATCCGACGGCGCGGTCGACATCCTGCTGGTCGGGATGGACAGCCGCACCGACGCCCACGGCAATCCGCTGACGCCGGAAGAGCTGGCCGCGCTGCGCGTCGGCGACGACGAGGCCACCAACACCGACACCATCATCCTGGTCCGGATCCCCAACAGCGGGAAGTCGGCCACCGCGATCTCGATCCCCCGCGACTCCTACGTGGCGGCACCTGGGCTGGACAAGACCAAGATCAACGGCGTGTACGGGGCCACTCGGCTGGAGACCGCCGACGCGCTCGTCGAATCCGGGATGGATCCGATCCAGGCGCAGGCGCGCGGCACCGAGGCGGGCCGCGAGGCCCTGATCAAGACGGTGGCCGATCTGACCGGCGTCACCGTCGACCACTACGCCGAGATCGGACTGCTCGGGTTCGCGTTGATCACCGATGCCCTCGGCGGCGTCGACGTCTGTCTCAAGGAGCCGGTGTATGAAGAGCTCTCCGGCGCGGACTTCCCGGCCGGCTGGCAGCGGCTGGGCGGCGCCCAGGCACTGAGCTTCGTCCGACAGCGCCACGAACTCCCGCACGGCGACCTGGACCGGGTCCGGCGTCAGCAGACGGTGATGGCGTCCCTGGCCCATCAGGTCATCTCCGGCAAGACCCTGTCCAGTCCGGGCACCTTGTCGCGGCTGCAGGCCGCGGTACAGCGGTCGGTGGTGCTGTCGGAGGGCTGGGACGTGATCGACTTCGTCACCAAGGCCCAGGACCTGGCCGCGGGCAAGGTGGCGTTCGCCACGATCCCGGTGCTCGAGGAGGCCGGCTGGAGCGACGACGGTATGCAGAGCGTGGTCCGTGTCGATCCCGACCAGGTAGCTGACTGGGTGGCCGGGCTGCTGCACGATCAGGACGAGGGCAAGACCGAGCAACTGGCCTACAACCCGGAACAGACCACCGCCAGCGTGCTCAACGACACCGACATCAACGGCCTGGCCGCCGCGGTTTCCGGGGTGCTCAACGCCAAGGGGTTCGGCACCGGGTCGGTCGGCAACAACGAGTCCGGGCACGTGCCCACCAGCCAGGTGCAGGCAGCGTCGGCTGACGACCCCGGCGCGCTGGCGGTGGCCAGGGACCTGGGCGGCTTGCCGGTGGTGTCCAACGAGTCAGTCCCGACCGGCTCGGTGCGCGTGGTGCTGGCCAACGACTACACCGGGCCCGGATCGGGCCTGGGCTCCGGGGGCGCCAGTGCGCAGGCGGCCGGCATCTTTAGCTACGACGACGACGAGGCGCCCCAAATCCCCGTTGCGTCACCGATTCTGACCGCGGGTTCCAACGACCCACAATGCGTGAACTAACGTCGCTGAGGTGATCAACCTCAGCTCGGCGATCCTTGATCCGATCATGCGCGCCGACCCCGTCGGGCCACGGATCACCTATTACGACGACGCCTCCGGCGAGCGCATCGAGCTGTCCGCGGCGACGCTGGCAAACTGGGCGGCCAAGACCGGCAACCTGCTACGCGACGAGCTCGGCGCCGGAGCCGGCAGTCGTATCGCGGTGTTGTTGCCGTCGCACTGGCAGACCGCGGCGGTGCTGTTCGGTGCCTGGTGGATCGGGGCCGAGGTGCTGCTCGGCGATCCAGGAGACGACTCCGATGTCGCGCTGTGCACTGCCGACCGGCTCGATGAGGCCGACGCGGCGGTGGCTGCCACCGGCGGCGAAGTGGTCGTGTTGTCGCTGGACCCGTTCGGCCGGCCGGCCCCCGACCTGCCGATCGGCGTCACCGACTACGCGACCGCAGTGCGGGTGCACGGCGACCAGATCGACGCCGAACGCGCCCCCGGCCCAGCCCTGGCCGGGGCGTCGCCGGATGACGTGCTGGCCTCGTGTGAGAAGTGCGCGGCAGCATTGGGTTTGACGTCGTCGGATCGGGTGTGGTCGACCGGGGACTGGACCAACCCGACCGAGCTGATCGAGAACATGCTGGCGGTGTTCGCCGTGGGTGGGTCGCTGGTCCAGGTCGCCAATGCCGATCCCGAACTGCAGGAGCGTCGCCGGGCCAGCGAAAAGGTCACCCGCGATCTGGGCTGAACCGCCCGACAGCCATTTCCGTCCCCCATCGGGGGGAAGCAGGCGTCACGCCGGGACCACCAACACATGCATAAATGCTTATATGCTGATACTCTTGCCCGCAAGAACCCGCCGTACGTAAGAGGAGATGACCCATGGCAGTGCAGGGATTGCTGGCTAAAGCGGCGTCGACGGTGTTCACCGGATTGGTCGGCGTCAGCGCCTACGAGGTGGCCCGCCGGGCGCTGGCGAAAGCTCCGCTGCACGAGGCAGCGGTGACGGCTACCGAGTGGAGTCTGCGCGGAACCCGGCGAGCCGAAGAGGTCGCCGAGTCGGCACGACTGAAGGTGGCCGACGTGGTGGCCGAGGCTCGCGAGCGGATCGGCGAGGAGGCCACCCCGCCGGCGGCCGCCGTCGAGCACGACCACGAGCACTGACCGCCCCGCGCCGACGAGGGGGAGCGCAGCGATGAACAGCAGCGGCGCCATAGCGACCGTGCCCGCCGACAACGACGAGCTGACCGTCATTTCCGACGCGGCGGGCCGGATGCGGGTGCAGGTGGCGTGGGTGCGCGGCGACTCACGCCGCGCGGTGGCCGCCGAGGAGTCCGCCGGCCGGGTCCACGGTGTCCGTACCGTGCACGCCTATCCGCGAACCGGATCGGTCGTGGTCTGGTACTCCCCCAAACGCAGTGACACTGCGGAGATCCTCGCGGCGATCGCCTCAGCGGCCACCGTGGCCGCCGAGCTGATCCCCGCCCGCACGCCGCGCTCGGCCGACGTCAGCAACACCGACGTGCTGCGCATGGTGATCGGCGGTGCGGCGCTGGCGCTGCTGGGGATGCGCCGCTACGTCTTCGCCCGGCCGCCGCTGCTGGGACCCAGCGGCCAGCTCGTCGCAACCGGTGCCACTGTCTTCATGGGATACCCCTTCCTGCGGGGCGCGCTGCGCTCCATCCGGTCCGGCCGGGCCGGCACCGACGCTCTGGTGACCGCCGCGACCGTGGCCAGCCTGGTGCTTCGCGAGAACGTGGTGGCGCTGACCGTGCTGTGGTTGCTCAATATCGGTGAGTACCTGCAGGATCTGACGCTGCGCCGCACCCGCCGCGCCATCTCGGATCTGTTGCGCGGCAACCAGGACACCGCCTGGGTCAGGTTGGCCGACGGTACCGAGGTTCAGGTTCCGATCGACACGGTGAAGATCGGCGACGAGGTGATCGTCCACGACCACGTGGCGATCCCGGTCGACGGCGAGATCGTCGACGGGGAAGCCATCGTGGACCAATCCGCCATCACCGGCGAGACGCTGCCGGTCAGCGTGATCGCCGGGGCGCGCGTGCATGCCGGTTCGGTGGTGGTGCGCGGCCGACTGGTGGTCCGGGCCACCGCGGTGGGAAGCCAGACCGTGATCGGCCGCATCATCAGCCGCGTCGAGGAGGCGCAGCATGACCGCGCACCGATCCAGACCGTCGGCGAGAACTTCTCCCGCCGCTTCGTACCGGCCTCGTTCATCCTCTCGGCGATCACCTTGGTGCTCACCGGCGATGTCCGCCGCGCGATGACGATGCTGTTGATCGCCTGCCCSTGCGCGGTGGGGCTGGCCACGCCGACCGCGATCAGCGCGGCGATCGGCAACGGCGCCCGGCGCGGCATCCTGATCAAGGGCGGCTCGCATCTGGAGCAGGCCGGCCGGGTGGACGCGATCGTGTTCGACAAGACCGGCACGTTGACGGTGGGCCGTCCCGTGGTGACCAATATCGTTGCCATCCACAAGGATTGGCAGCCCGAACAGGTGCTCGCCTATGCCGCCAGCTCGGAGTTGCATTCGCGACATCCGTTGGCCGAAGCCGTCATCCGGTCCACCGAGGAACGCCACATCAGCATCCCGCCGCACGAGGAGTGCGAGGTTCTGGTGGGGCTGGGCATTCGCACCTGGGCCGACGGCCGCACCCTGCTGCTGGGCAGCCCGAACCTGCTGCGCTCGGAGAAGGTCCGCATCTCCAAGAAGGCGGCGGACTGGGTCAACAAACTGCGCGCCCAAGCCGAGACTCCGCTGCTGCTGGCGGTCGATGGCACCTTGGTCGGGCTGATCAGTCTGCGCGACGAAGTACGACCCGAGTCGCGTGAGGTGCTGGAAGCATTGCGCGCCAAAGGCGTTCGCCGCATCGTCATGCTCACCGGTGATCACCCGGAGACCGCGGCAGCGGTGGCGACCGAACTCGGCATCGAGGAATGGCGAGCTGAGGTGCTGCCGGAGGACAAGCTGCAGGTGGTCCGTGAGCTGCAGGACGAGGGCTACGTGGTGGGCATGGTCGGTGACGGCGTGAACGACGCACCGGCATTGGCCGCCGCGGACATCGGGATCGCGATGGGGCTGGCCGGTACCGACGTCGCGGTGGAAACCGCCGATGTCGCCCTGGCCAATGACGACCTGCGCCGCCTGCTCGACGTCAGGGACCTGGGCGGACGTGCCGTCGAGGTGATCCGGCAGAACTACGGCATGTCGATCGCGGTCAACGCCGTCGGACTGTTGATCGGCGCCGGTGGTGCGTTGTCACCGGTGCTCGCCGCGATCCTGCATAACGCGTCATCGGTGGCCGTCGTCGCCAACAGTTCGCGGTTGATTCGCTACCGGCTGGGTGTCGAGGCGGCGACGCCGATGGCGTCCGTGCCGTCCGTGCCGTAATCTGTCGTCGTCCCGACTGTTCCTGTCGAGCACCACCACCAGCTCCAGGGCAGTCGGGACTTAGCGTCGGTGGGCGCAACAGCGTTTAGCAGCCTTTAACAGCCACAGCCCTCGCCGCGCCACGAGCGGAAGCCCTGCCACACCGAAACGGCGGCCACCCCCAGACCGATCAGCGGGTCCAGCCACCAGCCGCCGGACCATTGGGTGGTCAGGGTCAGCCCGACCAGCACCGCGGCGGCCTGAATCGCACACAGATAGTTCTGCACGCCCTCACCGACTGTCGCCGCCGAGCCGAGCCGCTTGCCGAGCCGCCGCTGGGCCCGGCCCAGCATCGGCATCACCAGCACGGCCGCAGCGGTGACCGCGATGCCGATCGCGCTGCCTTCGCTGCGGTGGTCGCCGATGAAGTGGCGTATCGACTCCGCGGCGATATAGGGGGCGTTGATCCAGAACGAGATCGCCACGCCGATCTGAGCGCGCCGCTCCGCTGTCTCCGACAGTGTGCGGGCACCGGTGAACCGCCAGATCACCACCGCCCCGGCCATCGCCTCGGGAATGGCGCCCAGCGCCCAACCGGTCAGGGCGATCGAACCGGCGGCCAGGCCCTGCCACAGGCCCACCACGCCTTCGATCCCCACCAGGACCAGGCTTATCCAGGCAAGCCGCCGGGCCCAGGTCGCTGCGCGGCGCCAACCCGCATCGTGAACGACGAGAAAGCCGTGGGCGTGCCCCGCGTGGTCGTGGTCGTGGTCGTGGCGCCCGACGGTCGTGACCGGGGCGTCGGCCACCGGATCGGCGATACCCGCGGCCGGGCCCACGACGCTACTGTCCACGCGAAAAATGCTACCTGGCGTTTCGGTGCGGCAGCCGTCACAGCGCCGGTGCCTCAGGCGGCACTCAGCTGTTGGCCTCCACCTTGACGACCCGGTCGTTGCCGCGGTCGGCGACATAGATATCGCCGCGTTTGTCGACGGCGACGTCCAATGGGGAGTTGAGTCCGGTGAACGGCAGCACCACCGGGATTGCGGCTCCGGCGGCCAGCTTCACCACCTTGTTGCGGTTGTGCTCGGTGACATAGACGTCACCGGCCTCGTCCACCGCGATACCCCGCGGAGCGACGATCCCGGCGAACGAGAGCACCACCTGCTCGCCTGTGGCGGCCACCAGCTTGAGCACCCGGTTGTTGCCGGTGTCGGTGACGTAGACATTGCCGGCGGTGTCGACTGCCACCCCGTCGGGCTTGTTGAGGCCGACGAACGGCACCGTGGTCTGGATGTTGGTGACGGTGTCCAGGCGCAGTACCACGTCGTTGCCGCGGTCGGCGACATAGACGTTGCCGCCGTCGGAGTCCACCGCCACCCCGTCCGGGTCATCCAGGCCGGCGAACGGCAGCACCGTGTGAGTCTCGGAGTCCGCGCTGACCTTGACCACCCGATCGTTGACATCGGAGAAGTACACGTTGCCGATGCTGTCGACCGCCACACCGCGGGGCTGGTACTGGTCGCTGAAGGCCACCACCGTCGAGGCGGTCGTGTCGGCGGCCAGGCGCACCACCCGCCCCTGGATGCCTTCGCTGCTGACGTAGACGTTGCCGTCGCCGTCCAACGCCACCCCGCCCGGTGAGAGCCGGAAGTCCAGGTCGGTGAACGGCAGCACCTCCTGTGGGGGTGCCGCCACCGGCGTCGCCGACGAGGGCTCCGACACCACGTGCCCGATGCCGGCGACCACGGTGACCGCGGCAACCGCCGCGGCCGCCACCAGCACCGGCTTGCGGGGCAGCCGCCGGCGCCGCGACGGGGTGGGCATGACCGTGGCCGGCGTCTGCAGGTCGTTGCGCAGCAGGGGTGACATCGGGAAGGGCGCCGGGGGCGGGCCGCCCAGACCGGCGCCCAAAGCAGCACCGAATCCGATGTCGGTCGGCGCCCATCCGGCTCGGCTCACGCCGGCCGGCGCCGCGCCGCCACCTCGGCCCTCAGATCGGGGCTCGGGTTCCAGGCCGCCGGGCAGGTGCAGCGCCGGCTCGCCACGCAGCAGGATCCGGGATACCTGGTGGCGTTCGGGCTCGGTCAGCGCCTGGTAGGCGGCGGCGGCGAGCTCACCGGCGCTGCTGTAGCGCTCCTCGGGTTTGCGGGCCAGCCCGCGGGCGAGCACCGCGTCGATGGCCACCGGAACGCGCCCCGGGAACAGCTTGCTCGGTTGCGGGGGCTCGGCCGTGCGGCGTTCTTCGATCGCCTCGGCGACGGTCTCGGCGGAGAACGGGCACACCCCGCTGAGCGCCTCGGCCAGCACAGCGGCCAGTGAGTAGATGTCGGCGAGATGCGTGACCTGTTCGCCGGTCAGACGCTCGGGCGCCATGTAGGCCAGGGTGCCGACCGCCGGCTTGGCCGCTGCGCCCGGTTCGGCGATGGCCGCGGCCACCCCGAAGTCCATCAGATACGCCGCGTCATCAGCGGTGAGCAGGATGTTGTCGGGCTTGACGTCGCGGTGGACGACAAAGGCGTTATGGGCCGCGTCCAGGGCCGCGGCGACCTGCCGCACGATGGCCACCGCCCGCGGCGGGCTCAACGGACCTCCGTCGGCCAACGCGGTGGCCAGGTCGGTACCGTCGATCAGGCCGGTCTCCAGGTAGAGCACGTCGTCGATCTCGCCGTAGGCGCGGATCGGCACCACATGGGGCTCCGTCAACTGTCCGGCGGCTTCGGCCTCGTCCTCGAGCCGGCTGCGGAACGCCTCGTCGGTGGAGAACGACTCCGAGATCAGCTTGAGTGCCACGGCCTCGTCGTTGCGGGTGTCCTCGGCCCGGTAGACATCACCCACGACGCCGTGGCCGAGCAGCCGCCCCAATTGATAGGGGCCGAATCGCGATCCGGTCCGCGAAACCGGCTCGGGATTGTTCACCGACGACGCTCCCTTCGACCACGGTGCCGCGCACTGCGGCGAAAGAGTAGCTACCAGACTAACCGGCGCCGACGCCGCGAATGGTCACGAGATCGCGTTGACCGCCGTCTGGACCCTGGATTTGAAGGACGGCGGCAGTGGAATGAAGCCGTACTGGTCCAGCCCGTCCTGGCCTGGACCGATCGCAGCCTGCAGGAACGCCTTGACCGCCGTGCCGGTGGCCGCATCGGGGTATTTCGAGCAGACCATCTGGTAGGTCGCCGACACGATCGGGTAGGCGCCGTGTTCGGCGGGCCGGTAGAGGGATGCCATCTCCAGCACCAGGTCATTGTTCGGGTTGGCGTCGGACACGAACTTCGCCCCGGCGATCGTCTTGGAGACCGATTCGGCGGAGATCGCCACCGGTGCCGATCCGGCCGCGGTGACGATCTGAGCCATGGGCAGCTGTTTGCCGACCGCGAACGACCATTCGTTATAGGTGATGGATCCGTCGGTGGCCTGCAGCGCCGCAGCGGCACCGTTGTTGCCGGTGGCGGCTTCGCCGACGCCGCCGTTGAACGTGTCGCCGCTGGAATACCAGCCGCCGTCAGAGGCGACCTCGAGGTACTTCTGGAAATTGGCGGTGCTGGGCGACCGGTCGCTGCGATAGACCACATGGATGGGCAGCGCGGGCAGCGGGACGCCGGCGTTGAGCGCCTTGATCGCGGGGTTGTCCCAGCTGCCGATGCTGCCGTTGAAGATTTTTGCCAGGGTTGGCCCGTCCAGGCTGAGGCTGGTCACCCCGGTGATGCGGTAGGTGACGGCGATCGGACTGAACACCAGCGGCAGGTCCCAGGCCGGCGAGCCGCATCGCTCCGCGGCCCGTTCCGGCTGCGTCTTGGCGGGGTCCATAGCCACCTCGGAGCCGGCCAGGTCGCTCTCGTTGGCGAGGAAGTCATCGACTCCGGCGGCGGAGCCATTGGCGGTGTAAACCAGCACTTGCCCGGGGCAGGCCCGGGAAAAGGCGTAGGCGAACTGCTCGATCGCGTTGGCCTGGGCGGCCGAGCCGCCGGCCTGCAATTCCTGCTTGCCCCCGCAGTCCACGCCTACGGCCGGGTCCTCGGCGGACACCAATTGAGCGGAGCCGCCGCCACAGGCCGAAACCGTCAGTGCGCCAACAGCCAGCAGGGCCGGCAGCACGGTCGAACGGCCGAATTTCACAGGACGACACTGTACCGCGACCCGCCGCGGGCGGGCCTGGTACGGCTGGATGCGCCGCGACCGGCCCCGCACGCCGTCCACGGCGGGGTTACCGCTCCAGGTCGCGGGCGACGCTCACACGAACTGCCAGGCGGCCCGCGCGATCGCCAGCTCCTCATTGGTGGGAACCACCAAGACGGTGGTGCGCGATCCCTCGGCGGAGATGATCCGGGCGCCTTTGCCGGTGCGGTTGCGCTCGGGGTCCACGATGATGCCCAGCCCGTCCAGTCCGGCCAGCGCGTCCTCGCGCACGCTGGGTGCGTTCTCCCCCACTCCGGCGGTGAAGGCGATGGCGTCGACGTGGCCCAGCACGGCCAGGTAGGCGCCGACGTATTTGCGCAGTCGGTGAACGTAGACGTCGTAGGCCAGTCCGGCGGCCTCGCCCAGCGCGCCGCCGGCCGCCCGCTGCTCGAGCAGTTCCCGGAAGTCGTTGACCCCGGACAGCCCTTTGAGTCCGGAGCGGCGGTTCAGCAACTCATCGAGCGCATCGACGCGCATTCCGGCGGTGCGGTTGAGGTGGAACAGTACGCCCGGGTCGATGTCACCGCTGCGGGTTCCCATCACCAAACCCTCCAGCGGGGTCAGCCCCATCGAGGTCTCGACGGCCACCCCGCCTTGCACCGCCGAAGCCGAGGCCCCGTTGCCCAGGTGCAGCACGATGATGTTCAGCTCGGCCGGGTCGCGGCCCAGTACGGCGGCGGTCTCACCGGAGACGTATTCATGCGAGGTGCCGTGGAAGCCGTAGCGGTGAATGCCGTATCGGGCCGCGACGTCACGGTCGATGGCATAGCTGGCTGCGGCCGCCGGCAGGGAGTGGAAGAAACTGGTGTCGAACACCGCCACGTGCGGGACCTCGGGAAAGTCGTTGCGGGCTACTTCGATCCCGATCACGTTGGCGGGATTGTGCAATGGCGCCAACTCCGACAGCCCCGCCACCTCGGCCACCACCTCGTCGGTGATCAGTGTCGGCGCGTAAAACAGTTTGCCGCCGTGCACCACCCGGTGCCCGACAGCGCGGACGGCGGCCAGGTCGATGCCGGAGTCGACGAGCTGCCGGTGGATCAGCTGCAGGCCGGCGGCGTGGTCGGCGACCGGACTGTCCGGCTCGCCGATCTGCTCCACCAGCCCGGACAGCAGCGCGGTGCCGGCCACCGGATCGACCAGTTGGAACTTGATCGACGACGAACCCGAGTTGAGCACCAGCACCAAGCCGGGTGCGGTTGAAGTCACTGAGTCACTCCCTGCGCCTGGATCGCGGTGATGGCCACGGTGTAGACGATGTCGTCGACCAAAGCTCCCCGGGACAGGTCGTTGACGGGCTTGGCCAGTCCCTGCAGCACCGGGCCGATCGCGATCGCGCCGGCACTGCGCTGCACCGCCTTGTAGGTGTTGTTGCCGGTGTTGAGGTCGGGGAACACCAGCACGGTGGCCTGCCCCGCTACCGGCGAGTCCGGCATCTTGGCCGCGGCCACTCCCGCATCGACCGCGGCGTCGTACTGGATCGGGCCGTCGGCAAGCAGATCGGGGCGACGCTCGTGCACCAGTTGTGTTGCGGCACGCACCTTGTCCACGCCGGCGCCGGAGCCGGATTCGCCGGTCGAGTAGGACAGCAGCGCGACTCGGGGTTCGATGCCGAACGCGGCCGCGGTGGCCGCCGAGGAGATGGCGATGTCGGCGAGTTGCTCGACGGTCGGATCGGGCACCACCGCGCAGTCGCCGTAGGCCAACACCCGATCGGACAGGCACATCAGGAACACGCTGGAGACCGTGGACACCCCGGGCGCGGTGCGGATGATCTCGAATGCCGGCCTGATCGTGTGGGCGGTGGTGTGTGCCGCACCCGACACCATTCCGTCGGCGATCCCCCGGTGCACCATCATGGTGCCGAAATAGGAGATGTCGCGCATGATCTCGCGGGCGCGGTCCTCGGTCACGCCTTTGTGTGCGCGCAGCCGGGCGTACTCGGCGCCGAAGGTGTCACGCAGCTCACTGGTCTCGGGATCGATCACCCGCGCGGCGTCCAGGTCCACACCCAGCTCGGCACCGCGCTGACGCACCGCGCCTTCCATGCCGAGCAGGGTCAGATCGACGATCCCGCGCGACAGTAACCGCCCGGCCGCCAACAGGATCCGGTCATCGCTCGCTTCCGGCAGCACAATGTGGCGACGGTCGGCGCGGGCCCGTTCCAGCAGCCGGTATTCGAACATCTGCGGGGTGATCACGGTCGACGCCGGCACCCGGATCCGCTCGGCCAGTTCGGCGCCGTCGATGTGCGCGGCGACCACGGCAAGTGCGGTGTCAATCTTGCGCAATGCACCGACGGTGATTCTCGAGCCGGTATGCGACACCTTTTCGGCGGTGTCGTAGGTGCGGTGACTGGTGGCGATCAACGGCAGGGTGGGCCGCAGTCCCTTCACCAATTTGTCGATGGCCGGGTGCGGCAACAGACCCCCGTTGAGGATGATCCCGGCCAGGGAGGGGAAGCCTTGTGCCTCATGGGCGTTCACCAACGCCAGCAGTACGTCCGAGCGGTCGGCCGGGACGATCACGACCTGCCCCTCGGACAGTCGATCGAGAATGTTCTCAGCGGTCATACCGCCGACCATGACGCTGAGCGCTTCGCGGCGCAGTAACTCCGGGTCGCCGCTGTAGACGGTGCCCTCCAGTGCGGTGCAGAGTTCGGCCATGGTCGGTGCCGACAGCAGCGCCACCTCCGGGACCGCGAACGCCGGAACATCGGCACCGGCCAGGCGGACTGAGATCGCTTGGGTGACATCGGCCAGCTGGTCCGGATCGCAGCGGTTGGCGATCACCGCTGCCGGGCGGGTGTGTACCGCGGCCACTTCGGCCAGGCACCGCTCGGTGATCTCAGCGATGGCCTGCGCGTCGCGGTTGTGTCCGTTGACCGCCAGCACAAGTGGCGCCCCCAGGTTCACCGCGATACGAGCGTTGAAGGTCAACTCGCTCGGGTTGACGACGTCGGTGTAGTCGCTGCCGACTACCAGTACGGTGTCGCAGTGCCGGGCGACTTCGTGGAACCGCGCCACGATCTCGCCCAGCGCCGCCTCCCGGTCGGCGAAGACCTGCTGGTAGGTCACACCACGGCAGGCGCTGTGGTCGTCGATGGTGGCGGTGGCATGGGCGAGCAGCAGTTCGAGTTGCCCGTCGGGCTCGTCCAGCGATCGCACGACCGGACGGAAAACACCGACCCGCGTCGATGAGGCGGCCAGAAGGTGCAGCAGGCCGAGCGCGAGGACGGACTTGCCGGTGCCGCCCTCCACGGCGGCGAGGTAGATGCTCGACGTACCGGCGTTACCTTCAGACATCGGATCAGGCCAAGGCGATCCGGTCGATCGCGGAGCTCAGTCGCGCCACCGTTCCCTCGATGTCGGCCAGTTTGTCCAGCCCGAACAGCCCAATTCGGAAGGTGCTGAACGTCGCCGGCTCATCGCATTGCAGCGGCACTCCGGCTGCGGTCTGCAGGCCTTGGGCCAGAAACTTTCTGCCGGTGCGGATCTCCGGGTCAGTGGTGTAGCTGACCACCACGCCGGGCGCTTCGAATCCCGGTGCGGCCACGCTGGGGAAGCCACGTTCGGCCAACAGCGCACGTACCTTGCGACCCAGCGCGAACTGCTGCTCGCGCACCGCATCGAAGCCGCGGTCGCGGGTCTCGGCCATGGCGTCGCGAAGGCCGCTGATCACGCCGGTCGGCATGGTCGAGTGATACGCGTGGCCGCCGTTCTCGTAGGCCACCATGATCTCTCGCCACTTCTTGAGGTCCAGCGCGAAGCTGGTGCTCTGGGTGCGCTCCATGGCCTCCAGCGCCCGGTTGGACAGGCAGACCATGGCACAGCCCGGCTCGGCGCTCCAGTCCTTCTGCGGCGCCGTCACCAAGACGTCGACCCCGAGCGCCGCCATGTCAGCCCAGACCACCCCGGCGGCGATGCAGTCCAGGACGAACAGGCCGCCCACCGCGGACGTCGCCGTGCCGATGCGCGCCAGGTAGTCGTCGGGCAGCAGGATTCCACTCGCGGTTTCCACGTGCGGAACGCACACCACCGCCGGCCGGATCCGCGCGATCGCCTCCTCGACCTCGTCGATGGGCGCGGGAGCGAACGGCGCCTGGTCGCCGTCGCCGGTCGGACGGGCCTTGAGGACGGTGACGCGGTCGGTGATGCGGCCGGTCGCAAGGATCTGACTCCACCGGTAGCTGAAGAACCCGTTCCGGATGACGAGTACGTCGGCGTCGTTGGCGAACTGTCGTGCGACCGCCTCCATGCCACAGGTTCCGTTGCCGGGCACCACGACTGCCGCGTCGGCGTGGTAGACCTCGCGCAGCATCGCCGAGACGTCGTTCATGACGTCTTGGAAGCGCGCGGACATGTGGTTGAGTGCCCGGTCGGTGTAGACGACGGAGTACTCCAGCAATCCGTCGGGATCGACATCGCGTCGAAGTCCTGGCATGAAGCCTCTCCTAGGTGGGGCGGACAGCGCCGATTGCCAATCTTAGGGCTGTCCCATTCGTGCGTTCACCGATGCGGACGAACGGCTTCAGCCGATCTCGACATCGGATATGGTGCGGCCGCCGAGCCACAGGCCCAGCGCTTCCGCCGTGCCGCGGACTACGGTGCCGCGGCCGCGGGGCCGGCCGATCCCGTTGGTGGGTTCGATCCGATACCGCAGCAGGGTCGGCTGCAGCTTCTGCACGGTCAGGCTCACTCCCTCGGTCAGGATCGCGGCCTCTTCGACCGGCGGGATCTCGCGGCTGCGCCCTAGCCCGCGCAGCACATCCTGGTGATGCATCGCCAAGTCGCCCAGCAGCAGCCGGGCCACGGCGCGGTCGGGTACCTGTGCCCAGCGCCGGGCGGCGGCGATCAAATCGGCCCGGTCGCGGCCGCGTCCCGCCGCGACGACTTCGGCGTTGATCTTGTGCAACCGCCACGGGGCACGCAGGTATCTGCCGATCTCGGAGGTGCCGATCAGATGAGCCAGCACGTCACGCGGCGACCATTGCGCGCACAGCGTGGTGCCGTGGTCGAATTCAGCGTCCGTGAGCCCGTCGACCGTGTCGACGAACGCATGCCGCGCCGCGCGGACGATGTCGATCCGGTTTGTCATCACCGCGACGTCAGCGCAGGAGGTGTCGGCTCATGACGACGCGCTGGATCTGGTTGGTGCCCTCATAGATCTGGGTGATCTTGGCGTCGCGCATCATCCGCTCCACCGGGAAGTCGGTGGTATAGCCCGCCCCACCGAACAACTGCACGGCATCAGTGGTGACCTCCATCGCCACATCGGAGGCGAAGCACTTCGACGCCGCGGAGATGAAGCCCAGGCCCGTCTCACCCCGCTCGGCGCGAGCCGCCGCCGAGTACACCATCAGCCGCGCGGCCTCCAGCTTCATCGCCATGTCGGCCAGCATGAACTGCACACCCTGAAACGTGCTGATGTTCTTACCGAACTGCTTGCGATCCTTGGTGTATTCGATGGCCGCGTCCAGCGCGCCCTGAGCGATACCCACGGCCTGAGCGCCGATCGTGGGACGAGTGTGGTCCAGCGTGCGCAACGCGGTCTTGAACCCGGTCCCCGGCTCGCCGATGATCCGGTCACCGGGAATCCGGCAATTCTCGAAGTACAGCTCGGTGGTCGGCGAGCCCTTGATCCCGAGCTTGTGCTCCTTGGGACCGATGGTGAATCCCTCGTCGTCGATGTGGACCATGAACGCCGAGATGCCGTTGGCGTCCAGGTCCGGGTCGGTCACGGCCATCACGGTGTACCAGCTGGACTTGCCGCCGTTGGTGATCCAGCATTTGGAGCCGTTGAGGATCCAGTCGTCGCCGTCGGCCTTGGCGCGGGTGCGCATCGCCGCGGCGTCGCTGCCGGCCTCGCGCTCGGAAAGCGCGTAGGAGGCCATCACCTCGCCGGCGGCCAGGCCAGGAAGCACCTGGGCCTTGAGTTCCTCCGAGCCCGCCAGGATCAGCCCCATGGTGCCGAGCTTGTTCACCGCCGGGATCAGCGACGACGAGGCGCAGACCCGGGCTACCTCTTCGATCACGATGCAGGCCGCCACCGAGTCGGCACCCTGCCCGCCGTACGCCTCGGGGACGTGCACGGCGTTGAATCCGGAGGCGTTCAGCGCGGCCAAGGCCTCTTCGGGGAACCGGGCCTGCTCATCGACGTCCTTGGCGTGGGGAGCGATCTCCTTCTCCGCCAACGCCCGAATCGCCGCCCGCAACTCATCATGCTCCTCGGGCAACTTGAACAGATCAAACGAGGGATTCCCGGCCCACCCAGCCATCACAGCCTCCTAAGCTACTCGCCGGTAACTTTACCTTGAAGCGTCGCGTCCTTCGCAAGCACGCTCTGGGCCAACTGGTCTTGAAAAGCCTCCATACGAGCCCGCAACGCGGCATCGGCTGAGCCCAGAATACGCACTGCGAGCAAACCTGCATTGCGTGCGCCGCCGATAGAAACAGTGGCCACGGGCACGCCAGCCGGCATCTGCACGATGGACAGCAAAGAATCCATGCCGTCGAGGCGGGCCAGCGGCACCGGCACCCCGATCACCGGCAGCGGTGTGGCCGAAGCCACCATCCCGGGCAGGTGCGCGGCGCCGCCCGCCCCGGCGATGATCACCTCGATGCCGCGGCCGGCGGCGTCGCGGGCGTAGTCGAACATCCGCTGGGGGGTGCGGTGCGCCGAGACCACTCCGACCTCGAACGGGATCTCGAACTCGGCCAGCGCCATGGCCGCGTCTTCCATCACCGACCAGTCGCTGTCGCTGCCCATGATGACGCCGACCCGGGGACCGGGCTTGTGCTCACTCATGCGGATCCCATCCATCGCTCCATTCCCCGTGCGACAACCAGTGTGCCGCGCTTTCGGCCCGCTCGCGCAGGTTCGCCAAGTCGTTCGCGTCCGCACCGAGGAGGTTGATGTGGCCGATCTTGCGGCCCGGCCGCTCGTCCTTGCCGTAGAGGTGGACTCGCGCGTCGGGATAGCGCGCGAACAGGTGATGTAGCCGCTCGTCCATCGTCATCGCCGGTGTCTGCGCGGCGCCCAGGACATTGGCCATCACAGTCACCGCCGCAATCGGTGTGGTGGCACCGAGCGGATAGTCCAACACCGCACGTAGATGCTGTTCGAACTGGCTGGTGGCCGCACCGTCCATGGTCCAGTGCCCCGAGTTGTGCGGTCGCATCGCCAGCTCGTTGACCAGAACCTGACCGCCGGTGGTTTCGAAGAGCTCGACAGCCAGCACCCCGACCACGCCCAGCTCATCAGCCAACCGCAGCGCCAATTGTTGTGCAGCAGCAGCGGATTCGTCCGACAGGTCGGGGGCGGGCGCGATCACTGTCACGCAGATTCCGTCTTCCTGCACGGTCTCGACCACCGGCCACGCCGCGCCCTGCCCATACGGGGACCGGGCCACCAGCGCCGAGAGTTCCCGGCGCATCGCGACCCGCTCCTCGGCCAGTACCGGCACACCTGCGGCCAGATAGTCGGTGACGACCGCCCGAGCCTGGGCCACATCGTCAACGAGGGACACCCCGCGCCCGTCGTAGCCGCCCCGGGCCGCCTTGACCACCATCGGGCCACCGGTCAGGGCCGCGAAGGCATCGAGATCCTCAAGGGCCTCGATCGCGGCGAACCGCGGCACCGGCGCCCCCAGCGCCGAGAGCTTGCGGCGCATCACCAGTTTGTCCTGGGCGTGCAACAGCGCCGCCGGGGGCGGCGCGACGTTGATGCCCTCAGCGATCAGTTGCTCTAACAGCTCGCCCGGGACGTGCTCGTGGTCGAAGGTGAGCACGGTGGCTCCAGCAGCCGCCCGGCGCAGGTCATCGAGGTCGGTGTGCGAGCCGATCACCACGTCCGGGGTGACCTGGGCAGCCGGCTCGTCGGCCGCCGCGGCCAGCACCCGCAGCCGCTGCCCCAGTGCGATTGCGGCCTGATGGGTCATCCGCGCCAGCTGACCGCCGCCCACCATGGCGACCTGCGGGTACCGCCCGTTTGGGGGGGATGGGCTACCTCCGCCGGCGGGCGGCGTTGTGGTTGGGGGGTTCGGCACGGCCAATATCGTGACACGTCGGCGCGCGGCGATCGCAAGTGCGGCGCAGCCGCCATGAGCTCCCTGAGTCGTTATGCAGTCGTTAGGCACGGCTGGGGCCGAGTCCGTACACTGGCGACTTGTGTCTTTTACCGACGCCACGATTGCCCGCCTGCCGCGGGTGATCCGTCCGCTGGCCGAACGCCATCATGAGCTGATCAAGTTCGCCATCGTCGGCGCGACCACATTTCTCATCGACTCGGCGCTGTTCTACACGCTCAAGCTCACGATTCTGTCGCCCAAGCCCGTCACGGCCAAGGTCATCTCGGGGATCGTCGCGGTAATCGCGTCCTACATCCTCAACCGCGAGTGGAGCTTCAAAGACCGGGGCGGCCGAGAACGGCACCACGAGGCCCTGCTGTTCTTCGGGGTCAGCGGCGTCGGCGTGGTGTTGTCCATGGCCCCGTTGTGGTTCTCCAGCTATGTGCTCGGGCTGCGAGCACCCATGGTGTCGTTGACCATCGAGAACCTCTCGGACTTCGTCTCGGCCTACATCATCGGCAACCTGCTGCAGATGGCATTCCGGTTCTGGGCGTTCCGCCGCTGGGTCTTCCCCGACGAGTTCGCTCGCAGCACCGACGCCGCACTCGACGCGACGATCGAGACCGGCGCGCTCGCCGAGGCGATCGAAGATGCCTTGGAGAGCGGCCCGGACACCGGCGTGGTGACACTGTTCCGGCGTCCGGCCCGTCATCAACCGCCGGCGGACGGTCTGTCGAAAACTTCGTGATACAGCAGCGTGTGGACCTGCTCCACGCGCGGAATGTCGTAGAACTCCAGGGGTTCCTGCGACGCCGACTCGATGATCAGCGTGCCGGTTCGCAACAGCCGGTCGATGAAGCCATGTACGAACTCCACGCTGTTGATCCGCGCCAGTCCGATGTCGATTCCGCTGCGGGTCAACAACCCGTGCCGAAACATCACGCGCCGGTCAGTGACCACAAAATGCGTGGTCAGCCAGCTCAAGAACGGCCAGAGCGTCAGCCAGCCGAATACCACCAGCCAGATCGCCCAGATCACCCCGAAGACGACGTTCTTGGCAGTCGGATCCCAGGGCCGTGAGTTGACGAACCCAGCGGCGAACGCGGCGCACGCGGTGACCAGCAATAACGCCAGCACCGGCAGTATCAGTCGTTTGACGTGCGGGTGCCGGTGCAACACCACGTGCTCATCGTCGGCCAGCACGCTCTCCGGGTAACCCACGGCCAGGCCCTAGCCGGTGGGCCGAAGTCGGGTGACATCGCCGGCCGACACCGTGACGGTGCCATCTCCGGTGTTGATCACCAGGCGTCCGGTGTCATCGATGGCTTCGGCGACTCCCTCCACGCGTTGGTCGCCGGGTATGTCGGCGCGCACCTGGGCCCCCAACGTGCAGCTGTGCCGCCGATAGTCCGACACCAGTGCATCGTCGGCGCCGCCCGCCGCACGCCAGGCCGCGATCCGAATCGCGAGGTGACGAAGAACCTTGTCGGCCCAGAGGTTTCGGTCCACCACCGCAGCGCCGAGCATCGCCAGCGAGACCGCCGCGGGATCCGGGGCCTCCTCCGCGGTCATGGACACGTTGAGCCCGAGGCCCACCACGATCAGCTGCTTCGGCGCGGCCACCTCTGCCAGAATGCCGGCCAGCTTGCCGTCGCCCGCGATGACGTCATTGGGCCACTTCAGGCCGACCTGCAGGCCCGACACTTCGGCGATCGCATCGGCGACCGCGACCCCGGTGGCCAGAGTCAGCCAACCCCAACCCGATGTCGGCACGGTGTCCGCGGCCACACCCACCGACAGCGCGAGCTGGCTGTACGCCGGGGCACTCCAGTGTCGGCCGTGACGACCACGGCCGGCCATCTGATGTTCGGCCAGCAGCACGGCTCCGTCGATATCTTCGCCCGCTGCGGCACGGGCCAACAGATCCGCATTGGTGGAACCGGTGTCGTCGACGACATCTACGACGCGCCACGGCCCGTCCGGCCCGGTCAGCCCGGCTCGCAGAGCGGCTACGTCCAGCGGCGGCCGTGGCACAAGACTCATTTCGCCAGCTTACTCACCGGCACTGCGGCCAACTCGGTTGAAACGCCCGGCGCACGGGTATTCGGACAGGCGGAGGAGGTGATCGACATGGTCACCAGGGGATTGACGAGGCACGTTCACCGCCGCCACAGCGCGCAATCAGTCGCGGTGTCACTCGCCAGCCGGTTCGTCGTGAAGAACCTGGTGCGCGCGTGGGCAGTCCGGCCGGACTTGGCGTGGCCGCTGACTTCAGTCGACCGACTGGCCGGCTTGGTACCGCACCGGCAAACAGCGCGCGTCCAGCGCTTCCGCCTGGGTTACTGTGTCGCCGAACGGGTTCAGGCTACCGGCGTCTCGACAGAACGGGCCATCCTCTATCTGCACGGCGGCGCTTTTCTGACGTGTGGACTCAACACCCACCGTTCACTGGTAACCCGGCTGTCCCGAGCGGCCGACGCCAGCGTTCTCAACATCGACTACCGAATGTTGCCCGCACACCGGATCGCTGACGCCGTCGAGGACGGCCTGAGCGGGCTGCGCTGGCTGCTTCGGCGAGGCTACGACCCGGAGCAGATCGTGATCGCCGGCGATTCCGCGGGCGGATATCTGGCCTTTATGACCGCGCTGGCCGCCGCGCAGTCGAATCTGATGAAACCCGCTGGAATTGCCGCGGTTTCACCCTTCACCGACGCGGACCCCACCGCAAAGCTTCAGCACCGCAACGCTCGGCGTTGCGCGATGTTCCCGTGCGAGGCACTGATGGCGTTCACCCGATACCTGCTGCGTGCCCGCGCGGCGTCGCCGATGGATGCCGACCTGTCGGTGCTGCCACCGGTTGCCATCACGCAAGCACCGACGAACTGCTGCTGCCCGACGCCGAAGCGATGGCGCAGCGACTGGATGCGGCCGGCGTGCGCTGCGATCTGCATCTGTGGGAGGGCCAGGTTCACGACTTCCCGTTGGCGGCCGACGTGCTGCCCGAGGGACGGCGGGCGATCCGCTACCTCGGCGAGTTCGTCAAGGAAGTCACCGCCCCACCTGAGCCCGGTACCGCAGCCGCCTGACCCGGGGACAGCCCCGCACCAACCAACTACCACCACCCCGAGAATGTGCTTCGCGACGGTTCAGACGGCGGTGACGTTCCCTAACCGGTCCGGTCGGGCGATCCGATGGCCCACACTTTAAGATCATTTCTTATGACCAGTGTTACTGAGCACTCCGGTGAGGCCCACGTAGAGGCGCAAGCCGAGCATGTCGTCGACATCCACACCACAGCGGGCAAGCTCGCCGACCTCAAGCGTCGGACCGAGGAAACCCTGCACCCGGTCGGTGAGGCCGCGGTCGACAAGGTGCATGCCAAAGGCAAGCTGACCGCTCGCGAACGGGTCTACGCCCTGCTTGACGAGGGTTCTTTCGTCGAGCTCGACGCGCTGGCCAAGCACCGCAGCACCAACTTCGGCCTGGCCGACAAGCGCCCGCTCGGCGACGGCGTGGTGACCGGCTACGGCACCATCGATGGCCGCGAGGTCTGCATCTTCAGCCAGGACGCCACCGTGTTCGGCGGCAGCCTCGGCGAGGTCTACGGCGAGAAGATCGTCAAGGTCCAGGAGCTGGCCATGAAGACCGGCCGGCCGCTGATCGGAATCAACGACGGCGCCGGCGCCCGCATCCAAGAGGGTGTGGTCTCGCTGGGCCTGTACAGCAAGATCTTCCACAACAACATCCTGGCCTCGGGCGTGATCCCACAGATCTCGCTGATCATGGGCGCGGCGGCCGGCGGTCACGTGTACTCCCCCGCGCTGACCGACTTCATCGTGATGGTCGACCAGACCAGCCAGATGTTCATCACCGGCCCTGACGTGATCAAGACCGTCACCGGCGAAGACGTCACCCAAGAGGAGCTGGGCGGCGCCCACACCCACATGGGCAAGTCCGGCACCGCGCACTACGTCGCCTCCGGCGAGCAGGACGCCTTCGACTACGTCCGCGACCTGTTGAGCTACCTGCCCCCGAACAACTACGCCGACCCGCCGCACTTCCCGGTGCCGGCAGCCGAGGGCGCTATCGAGGACAACTTGACCGCCGAGGACCTCGAGCTGGACACGCTGATCCCGGACTCGCCGAACCAGCCCTACGACATGCACGAGGTCATCACCCGGATCCTCGACGACGACGAGTTCCTGGAGGTCCAGGCCGGTTACGCGCAGAACATCATCGTCGGCTTCGGCCGGGTCGAGGGCCGCACCGTCGGCATCGTGGCCAACCAGCCGACCCAGTTCGCCGGCTGCCTGGACATCAACGCCTCGGAGAAGGCCGCCCGGTTCATCCGGACCTGCGACTGCTTCAACATCCCGATCGTGCTGCTGGTCGACGTGCCCGGCTTTTTGCCCGGTACCGAGCAGGAGTACAACGGCATCATCCGGCGCGGCGCCAAGCTGCTCTACGCCTACGGTGAGGCCACCGTCGCCAAGATCACCGTCATCACCCGCAAGGCCTACGGCGGCGCGTACTGCGTGATGGGGTCCAAGGAGATGGGCGCTGACGTCAACGTGGCCTGGCCGACGGCCCAGATCGCGGTGATGGGCGCCTCTGGTGCGGTCGGGTTCGTCTACCGCCAGCAGCTCAACGAGGCCGCCAAGAGCGGCGACGATGTCGACGCGCTGCGCCTGCAGCTTCAGCAGGAGTACGAGGACACGCTGGTGAACCCCTACGTCGCCGCCGAGCGGGGCTACGTCGATGCGGTGATCCCGCCGTCGCACACCCGCGGCTACATCGCGACGTCGCTGCGGCTGCTGGAACGCAAGATCGTTCAGCCGCTGCCCAAGAAGCACGGAAACATTCCCCTGTGAGCGGAACGAGTGGAGTGAGCGCAGCGAATGACACGAGTGACGCGAGCAGCGAAGGCACCGTGAGCGGAACGAGTGGAGTGAGCGCAGCGAATGACACGAGTGACGCGAGCAGTACAGCTCCGTTGAGCCAAGAGAGCGGAGCGAGGCTGTGAGCGAAGAGAACGAAGCGACCACCGCGGTCGAGGAGACTCCGGTGGCGGCCGAGCCGCTCATCAAGGTGTTGCGGGGCAACCCCACCGACGCCGAGATCGCGGCGCTGGTCGCGGTGCTCGGTACGGCAGGCGGCGCGAGTGCCGAAGCCGGTCCGCGGGACCGCAATATGTGGGGCCACCCGGTCGACAAGCTACGGCTGCCGCTGTTCAGCTGGCAGCGGATCACGTTGCTGGAACGCACCCACATGCGCCGGTGACCAGCCGGTGACGAGGCCGAGCCCCCGTACGGCGGCGAAGATCCGGCGCCGAAAGCACCGTCGGTGACGCGACTGGTTCTCGGCTCGGCCTCCACGGGCCGGTTGGCCGTCCTGCGCGGCGCCGGGATCGACCCGTTGGTGGTGGTCTCCGGCGTCGACGAGGACGCCGTCATGGCCGCTCTTCCCGCCACCGCGTCCCCGGATGCCGTGACCGGCGCCCTGGCCGCCGCCAAAGCGGAGCATGTCGCCTCGCTGCTGCAGCCTCCGGTGAGCGCCGATTGCGTTGTGATCGGCTGCGATTCGATGCTCTACATCGACGGCAAGCTGTGCGGCAAGCCCCCGACGCTCGATGCGGCCCGGATCCGCTGGCGCGAGATGGCCGGAAGTTCCGGGCAGCTGCACACCGGCCACAGTCTGATCCGGTTGCGCGACAACGAGATCACTCATCAGATCACCGAAACCGCCGTGACTACAGTGCGCTTCGGCCGACCGGATGACGACGACCTGGAGGCCTACCTGGCCAGCGGCGAGCCACTGCGGGTCGCCGGCGGCTTCACCCTGGACGGCTTGGGGGGCTGGTTCGTCGACGGCGTCGACGGCGACCCCTCCAGCGTCATCGGTATCAGCCTGCCCATGCTGCGCCGGCTGCTGCGCACAGCCGGACTCTCGGTCGCGGCGCTGTGGGCGGCCAACCCGGTCACCTGAGCCAGGTCACGAACACCTGACACCGGAGGATTTCCGGCCACAGGAGTGGCACCACGGTTACCGACCGGTAGGCTCGGCCTCGTGCCAGTTCCTGCCGACCCCACGCCCGCCCTGCAGTCCTACGCTCACCCGGAACGGTTGGTGACAGCCGACTGGCTCGCGGGCAACCTGGGCACACCCGGCCTCGTCGTGGTGGAGTCCGACGAGGATGTCTTGCTCTACGACATCGGCCACATCCCCACCGCGGTCAAGATCGACTGGGTCACCGATCTCAACGATTCCCCGGTCCGCGACTACATCACCGGCGAGCAGTTCGCCGACCTGATGAACCGCAAGGGCATCTCCCGCGACGACACCGTGGTGATCTACGGCGACAAGTCCAACTGGTGGGCCGCCTACGCGCTGTGGGTGTTCACCCTGTTCGGTCACGAAGACGTGCGACTGCTCGACGGCGGGCGCGACCTGTGGGTGTCCTCGGGCCGCGAAACCACGCTGGACGTGCCGTCGAAGACCACCACCGGCTACCCCGTCGTCCAGCGCAACGACGCTCCTATCCGGGCCTACAAGGACGATGTGCTGGCCAGCATCGGCCACGTGCCGCTGATCGACGTGCGCTCGCCGCAGGAGTACACCGGCGAGCGCACCCACATGCCGGAGTACCCGGAGGAGGGTGTGCTGCGCGGGGGTCACATCCCCACTGCCGTCTCAGTGCCATGGAGCAAGGCGGCCGACGACGCCGGCCGGTTCCGCAAGCGCGAGGAATTGGAACGGCTCTACGCCTTTCTGAAGCCCGGGGACCAGCCGATCGCTTACTGCCGCATCGGAGAACGCTCCAGCCACACCTGGTTCGTTCTGACCCACCTGCTCGGCCTCGACGACGTCCGCAACTACGACGGCTCCTGGACCGAGTGGGGCAACACCGTGCGGGTGCCTATCGTCGACGGCCCCGAACCAGGTCCGGTCCCAGGGGCCGGGGCGGGCTGAGCCGGCTGATGAGCCTGCCGGAAAGATTGGCGCAGGTGGTGTCCGACTTCGCCGACGTCGAAGGCCAGGACAAGCTCAAGCTGTTGATCGAATTCGCCGATGAACTGCCCGAGCTGCCCGACGACCTGACCGAGTCAGCCATGGAACCGGTACCGGAGTGCCAGTCACCGTTGTTCCTGCATGTCGATGCCGCCGACCCGCAGCGGGTACGGCTGTATTTCAGCGCGCCCCGCGAGGCGCCGACGACGCGCGGCTTCGCATCGATCTGGGCCGCCGGCCTCGACGGCGAACCGGCCGACGTCATTTTGGGCGTGCCGGAAGATTTCGCGTCTCGGCTCGGATTGGCCGCACTGATCAGCCCGTTGCGCCTGCGAGGTATGTCCGCCATGTTGACCCGCATCAAGCGGCATTTACGCGCCGCATAAGGGGCACTGGAACAGGTTCAGCGGTCGCGCTTTACACTGCCTGAAGCTAGATTCTTAAAGACATTTCTTAAACATGCCATCAGGAGGGCCAGTGGCGAACCATGCCAGCTCGAAGATCTCCAAGGTGCTCGTCGCCAACCGCGGGGAGATCGCAGTCCGGGTGATCCGCGCCGCGCGCGATGCCGGATTGGCCAGCGTGGCCGTGTACGCCGAACCCGACGCCGACGCACCGCACGTCCGGCTCGCCGACGAGGCTTTCGCCCTGGGTGGGCAGACCTCGGCCGAGTCGTACTTGGTGTTCGAGAAGATTCTCGACGCCGCAGCCCAGTCGGGCGCCAACGCGATTCACCCCGGGTACGGCTTCCTCTCCGAGAACGCCGACTTCGCCCAGGCCGTGATCGACGCCGGGCTGATCTGGATCGGGCCGAGCCCGCAGTCGATCCGCGACCTCGGCGACAAGGTCACCGCGCGCCACATCGCCGCCCGCGCCAAGGCTCCCCTGGTGCCCGGCACCCCGGACCCGGTCAAGGACGCCGACGAGGTGGTGGCCTTCGCCAAGGAGCACGGTGTTCCGGTGGCCATCAAGGCCGCGTTCGGCGGTGGCGGTCGCGGCATGAAGGTGGCGCGCACGCTCGAAGAGATTCCCGAACTGTTCGAGTCGGCCACCCGTGAGGCGATTGCGGCCTTCGGTCGCGGCGAGTGCTTCGTGGAGCGTTACCTGGACAAGCCGCGCCACGTCGAGGCCCAGGTCATTGCCGACCAGCACGGCAACGTCGTCGTCGCGGGCACCCGCGACTGCTCGCTGCAGCGCCGCTTCCAGAAGCTGGTCGAGGAGGCCCCGGCGCCGTTCCTGACCGACGCGCAGCGCAAGGAGATCCACGAGTCCGCCAAGCGGATCTGCAAGGAGGCCGGCTATTACGGCGCAGGCACCGTGGAGTACCTGGTCGGCCAGGACGGTCTGATCAGCTTCCTGGAGGTCAACACCCGACTGCAGGTGGAACACCCGGTCACCGAGGAGACCTCGGGTATCGACCTGGTCCGTGAGCAGTTCCGGATCGCCAACGGTGAAGCCCTGGACATCACCGAAGACCCGGCGCCGCGCGGTCACTCCATCGAGTTCCGCATCAACGGCGAGGACGCCGGCCGCGGCTTCCTGCCCGCGCCCGGACCGGTGACCCGCTTCGACCCGCCGACCGGCCCCGGCATCCGGATGGACTCCGGCGTGGAGACCGGTTCGGTGATCGGCGGTCAGTTCGACTCGATGCTGGCCAAGCTGATCGTCACCGGCGCGACCCGGACCGAGGCCTTGGAGCGCGCCCGGCGCGCCCTGGACGAGTTCCACGTGGAGGGGCTGGCCACGGTCATCCCGTTCGACCGTGTGGTGGTGCGCGACCCGGCGTTCGTCGGCGACGAGAACGGCTTCACCGTCCATACCCGCTGGATTGAGACCGAGTTCGAGAACAACATCGAACCCTTCACCGGCGGTGAGCCTCTCGACGAGGACGACGTGCAGCCGCGCCAGAAGGTGGTCGTCGAGGTCGGCGGTCGCCGGCTGGAGGTGTCCCTGCCGGGCGATCTGGCCCTGGGCGGCGGCGGTGCCGGCGGTGCCGGCGGCGCGATCCGCAAGAAGCCCAAGGCCCGCAAGCGTGGCGCGCACGGCGGTGCGGCGGCATCCGGCGACGCCGTGACCGCGCCCATGCAGGGCACCGTGGTGAAGGTTGCCGTCGAGGAAGGCCAGGAGGTCGCCGCCGGTGACCTGGTCGTGGTCCTCGAAGCCATGAAGATGGAGAACCCGGTCACCGCGCACAAGGACGGTGTCATCACCGGGCTGTCTGCTGAGGCCGGCTCTGCGATCACCCAGGGCACCGTGCTCTGCGAGATCAAGTAACAGTCCCATAGAACCCGTCGAGATCAACGCCGGCCCGTGGTATCTGCGGATGCCACGGGCTGATGACCGCGTCGACGACCGTCCGAACCTGGCCGATCTCGGCGAGACCGACCCGGACTACGTCGCGAAGGCCGCCTCCGGCTGGGCAGACGACTCGCGCTATCTCTGGGCGGTCTGCGAGCCGACGACGGGCGAACTGTTGGCCGAGGCGACGCTGGATCCCGCCTCCGGCGAGATCGCCAGTCGGCACCGGCCAGGTCACAGCCAGGCCGCAGCGACCGGGACGCAGGCGGTGTCCCGTTTCGCTGCCGGCGCGTTAGGTCTGACGCCGGTGATGACCGGCCTGGGTGGTCCGGTTGCGCCCGACGAAAATCCAGGTCAAACCGCCGACCGCCAGCGCTAGAACCGCGATCCCGAAGCCCAGTGTCCACCCGGCGTCGCGCTGCGCGGCAGCGCTCATGAAACCCACCAATGCCAGTGCTGCCATCAGCAGCATGCCCAAGCCCGGCAACTCACGGCGGTCCTTGAACACCAACCCGGCCCGCGGCTGGGTCGTACGCCTCTGATCGATTCCCTCGTCGGTGTCGCTGATCTCGCTCATGAAGCCCTTGTACCCTCGGCGTTTCAACCCGAAACCCGCCGCGCTCGCAGACGCCGCTGCGCTGATGGCGGCGACCTGCATCATCCGGCTCCGCCGCGCTCGCAGTCGCCGCTGCGCCGATGGCGGCGACCTGCATCACCCGGCTCCGGCGCGCTCGCAGTCGCCGTCATGGTGCGTCGCGCAGCGCCGCCAGCAGCGGCTCTGCCGCCTCCTTGAGGAAAGCCTCCTGGGTCTCCCCACCGATCTGGATCAGCGCGATGTCGGTGAAGCCGGCTTCTCGGTAGGCACCGACGGCGTCGACGATTGCGTCCAGTTCCGGCCCGCAGGCAATGGCCCCGGCCACGTCACGCGGCTGAACATAGCGGGTGGCGGCCGCGAACGCAGCGGGTGTCGGCAGCTCGGAATTGACCGACCAGCCGCCGCCGAACCAACGGAACTGCCGGTGAGCGCGCTGTATTGCCTTATCCCGGTCGGGATCCCAGCACACCGGTAGCTGCCCGACGACTCGCCCGCCGGCCAGTCCGGCGGCCTGCCGTGCGGCGTGCCAGGACTGGACCAGGTCGCGGTCGGGCTGCACCGCGATCAGGTGATCGGCGGCCGCAGCGAATCGGTCGACGCCCTTGGGTCCCGACATCGCGACGGCTAAGGCGACCGGGATGTCGGGTAGGTCCCACAGCCGCGCCTGGTCGACTTGGAAGTATTCGCCGT
The DNA here is from genome assembly GCF_900604305.1 of Mycobacterium sp. P7213. Taxonomy (NCBI): domain Bacteria; kingdom Bacillati; phylum Actinomycetota; class Actinomycetes; order Mycobacteriales; family Mycobacteriaceae; genus Mycobacterium; species Mycobacterium sp. P7213. The sequence goes on along the minus strand of NZ_UWOA01000001.1, from coordinate 176,784 downwards.
GGTGGTCGACCGTCTCCCCCATCAGCAGCTCACGGATGATCTTGATGGCTTCTCCGAGCATGGCCTGTCTGCGCGCTACGTTCGGCCAACCGGCTCCGGTCACGATGTGCTCGTTGAGGTTCTCCCCGCTGCCCAGCCCCAGGGTGAACCGGCCTTCAGCCAGGATCTGCACCGTCGCCGCCTGCTGGGCCACGATCGCCGGGTGATACCGCATAGTCGGACAGGTGACGTAGCTGTACAGACCTATCTCTTGAGTGGCGTGCGCAACCGCGCCCAGCAGCGCCCAGGCGTTGGGGGCGTGGCCCTGCGACGCCAGCCACGGTGAGAAGTGATCGCTGCACACGGCGAAGTCGAAACCGCGTTCTTCGGCGGCAACGGCGTAGCCGACCAACTCTGCGGGCCCGCTCTGCTCGGTCATCAGGGTGTAGCCGAAGCGTGTCATGCTGCCGGAATACCCAACGGCTGAGCACCGAAACGGCACGGTGCCGTTTGGCGCAGCCGGGCTGGCGGGTACCCGCAAGCGTGACCACGGCAATAATCCACACCGAACCTCGTCTGCCCGCCGCGTGCGGGCCGTTGTCCGAGGCGGTGTGCGACCTGTTACGGCAGCCCCCTGACACGGCCCACGGTTTCCTCCCCCCGGCCCGCGAAGCCGATCCGTATGGCCGCGACCTGCAACTGGCGCTCTACGTCTGCTACGAGTTGCACTACCGCGGGTTCGCCGGCGTGGACCCGGACTGGGAGTGGGACGTCACCCTGTTGGGATTACGCCGACAACTCGAACAGGTGTTCCTCGACCGGGTGCGTCACGAGGTCGGAGTGATTCCGCCGGAAGCGACGGCCGCTGCCGAAATGGACGCCGCGGCAACCGAGCCCGTGCGCGGGACCGGCCCGTCGTGGTATCTGCGCGATCACGGAACCTGGGAGCAGGCCCGCGAATACTTCATCCACCGATCGCTTTACCACCTCAAGGAGGGCGATCCGCACGCCTGGATCATCCCGCGCCTGACCGGCCAGGCCAAGGCGTCATTCGTCGCGGTCGAATTCGACGAGTACGGCGCGGGACAGGGGGCGCGGGTGCACCAGCAGCTCTTCGCCGATCTGCTCACCGCTGCCGGGCTGGATGCCGGCTACCTGGCTTACCTCGACGTGGTCCCCGCCGAGTCGCTGGCGGTGGTGAACTTGATGTCGCTGTTCGGGCTGCATCGCCGCTGGCGGGGTGCGGCCGCCGGCCACTTCGCCGCCACCGAGATCAGCTCCCCTCCCGGCTCGAGCCGCCTGGTCGCGGCGCTGCGGCGGATGGGCGCACCGGAGCCGTGCGTGGCGTTCTACGCCGAACACGTCGAGGCCGATGCCGTGCACGAACAGGTGGTGCGCACCGACGTGATCGGCAGCCTGTTGGACCGCACTCCGCATTTGGAGACTGATGTCGTGTTCGGTATGCGAGCTCTTGACACCGTGGAAAATCGGCTTGCCGACGTGATGACCTCGGCCTGGTCAGCCGGACGTTCATCGCTACTGACGAACTAAAAATTAAGGTTTCACTGGGATTTTCCAGAAATTGTCGAGCACCTCTTTGCCAATCGAATCGGTACTGGGTAATGTCTGGTTCCTCCGGTTGAGCTCACAGCCGCAGTGAAACGTCACCGCGTAACGCAGTCCCGGAAGTGACGTGATCCAACAGCACGATTCGTCGACTGATGGAGCCACAACATGATGATCAGCAAGGTTACTCAGAACGCTTTCGCCACTCCCGCAACGGAAGCCACCCAGGTTTGGCATAATCACACCGCCAAATTCACTGTGCATTGGGGCCGCGCCGGAGCCGTCGTCGCCGTGAACGGTGAGATCGACGCGGCCAATGCCATCCCATTCGCCGACTATGCCAAGCACTGCGCCGAGTGCTGCGAATGGCTGGTGGTGGACCTGTCCGAACTGACTTTCATTGGAACCAGCGGGTTTTCAGCTCTTCAGTCGATCAGCGCGCAGTGTTCCAGCACGCAGACCAAACTGAAGGTGGTCCCCAGCCCCGCATTGACCACCTTGCTGCGGATCTGCGATCCACACTCGCGGCTTCCGCTGGTGGACTCGCTGACGGACGCCTTGACTGAGGTGCAGCGGTCCGGTCGACCGCTGCACCTGGTGCCGTGATCTAGGGAGCTAAGCAGGAACCGCGTCCGCAGTGCGGTTCCAGACCCGGTGCTCGGCGAGTGCAGCGGCGAACGCGTCGAAGAACTCGTCATTGAGGTCATCAGCCGCGGCCGTCGTCGTCACCACGCCGGAGGCGACGACGACCGCGGTGTCCTCGGCCGGTCGCTCGTACACGCCCGCCTTGGGCAACAAGTCCACTCCCGCCCCGAACGCCCCGATCACCTTGAGGTGCTTGTAAGCCTCCGTGACGAAATGCACCGCATACCCGTCGCCGGAGAGCGTTTGCACCGCGTCGGGTCCGCACGGCACGACCACCGCGTCGTAGAGCACCGACGCCATCGTGGTGAAGGCTCGGTCGACACTCAACCGGCCACCGGAGCCGCCGGTCAATTCGCCACCGGCGATGGGCGCCAGCACTTCGGCGATCGCGCCGCGTTCCCGCATCGCGGCGACGAACCGTTCGACGCCCACCACGTCCACGCCGTCAGCGGCCAGTACCGCGATCTTGCGGCTGTCGATGCCGGGCGCCTCCTGGGCTGCGGGGGTGCCGGCATCCGTCAGCTGCGAGAGCGCCGGTGAGAGCACCACCTCGTCGACGGGCTGCTCTTCGGGTGCGGCCAGGCCCAGTTTCGCGGCCACCTGCCGCGCCAGGTCGTGGTCGACCAGGTTGAGCTGTTCGACGGTGCGCTGCCGGATCTCAACGCTTTCGCATTTCCCCAGTTCAAAGGCGTAGGCCGCGACGATGTGCTTCGCCTCGGGCGCGGACATGCTGCGGTAGAACATCCGCGCCTGGCTGTAGTGGTTCTCGAAGCTCGCGGCGCGCTTGCGGATCTTGGCCCCGTCCACCTTCTCGGTGTAATGCCGGAACACGCCCTCGTCAGCCAAAGCTGGGCAGCCACCGCCCACCGAGTTCTTGTAGTAACTGGACTTCCCCCGCGGAATCGCGTGTTGGCTGTAGCCGTCGTGCTGGTTGTTGTGCACCGGGGCCACCGGCCGGTTGACCGGCAGCTGGGCGAAGTTCGGTCCGCCGAGCCGGATCAGCTGCGTGTCCAGGTAGGAGAAGTTGCGGAACTGCAGCAACGGGTCATTGGTGAAGTCGATTCCCGGTACCAGGTTGGCCGTGCAGAAGGCCACCTGCTCGGTTTCGGCGAAGAAGTTCTCCGGGTTGCGATTGAGCACCATCCTACCCACCGGGCGTACCGGAACCTGTTCTTCGGGAATGATTTTGGTGGCGTCCAACAGGTCGAAGTCGAACTTGAACTCGTCGTCTTCTGCAACCAACTGGACACCGAGTTCCCATTCCGGGTACTGACCGGCCTCGATGGCGTCCCACAGATCGCGACGGTTGAAGTCGGGATCCTTGCCGGCGATCTTCTGGCATTCGTCCCAGATCAGCGAATGCACACCCAGCTTTGGCTTCCAGTGGAACTTCACGAACGTGCCCTCGCCGCTTGAATTCACAAAACGGAAGGTGTGCACGCCGAAGCCCTGCATCATCCGGTAGCTGCGCGGCAGGGCGCGGTCCGACATCAGCCACATAATGGCGTGCAGCGTCTCGGGCTGCAATGAGACAAAGTCCCACAGCGTGTCGTGCGCGGACTGGGCCTGCGGAATCTCGTTGTCCGGCTCGGGTTTCACCGCATGCACGAAATCCGGGAACTTGATGCCGTCCTGGATGAAGAACACCGGAAAGTTGTTGCCCACCAGATCGTAGTTGCCCGCCTCGGTGTAGAACTTGGTGGCGAATCCGCGGACGTCGCGCACGGTGTCGGCCGAACCGCGGGAGCCTGCCACCGTGGAGAACCGCACGAACACCGGCGTCTTGATGCCCGGCGTGGTCAGAAACCGCGCCGCGGTGTACTGCGCGAGCGAGTCGTCATAGGGCTCGAAGTAGCCGTAGGCGCCCGACCCCCGGGCGTGCACCACCCGCTCGGGAATCCGCTCATGGTCGAAGTGGGTGATCTTCTCCCGGGCGTGAAAGTCCTCCAGCAGAGTCGGCCCGCGCTCACCGACAGTCAGCGCGTCGTCGGTGTGGTCGACGCGCACCCCCTGCTGGGTCGTGAGGTATCCGGACTGCCGGTCGACCCGGTAATCGTCGAGTTGTCGCTGCTTGCCGTCACGGTCCTCGTTAGCCACCGCTTTTCCTCTCGTCAGTATTCGGGAAGTCCCTGGGTGGGTATCCCAGCCGGGTCATCCGCAAACGGCCAGGACCACCCCCGAGCGAGAGGAGACGAGCGTGAGCGCCCAATCGGCTGTGTTGTTCGACGTTGACGGCACCCTGGTCGACTCCAACTATCTGCACGTACACGCCTGGCGGCGTGCGTTCGACGAGCTACACCTCGAGGTGGAGTCGTGGCGCATTCACCGGGCCATCGGAATGGACGGGTCCGCGCTGGTGCGCCTGCTCTCCGACGACGCGCCCGAGAACCTCCGAAGCCGGCTCAAAGACCTGCACTCGCAGTTCTACCTACAGTCATCGGCGCTGCTGTCGCCGCTACCGGGCGCCCGGAAGCTGCTGGAACACATAGCGGCCCTTGATCTTCCGGTGGTGCTGGCTACCTCGGCGCCCGAGGACGAGTTGGCGGTGCTGCGCAAAGCGCTTGGCTGCGACGACCTTGTCGCAGCGGTCACCTCGTCGGCCGATGTCGACATCGCGAAACCGAATCCGGACATCATCGAGATTGCACTGGACCGGGTCGGTGCAGCGGCGGAGCGCGCCGTCTTTGTGGGCGACGCGGTTTGGGATGCCCACGCATGCATGCGCGCGGGAGTGCCCAGCATCGGTCTGCTCAGTGGCGGCGTCTCCCGCGACGAACTGGAAACGGCCGGCGCGGCCGCGGTTTTCGACAACGCCGCGGATCTGCTGGAGCACCTCGATCAGTCGCCGATCGCCGGCTTGGCCGAGGGGCGAGACGCGCATGGATGAATCCACGTTCCTGGCCACCCTGACCCGAGCAGTCGGAGCGCTGCATCGCGCCGATGTACCGTTCGCCCTGGCCGGCGGCGCGGCGGTATACGCCCGTGGCGGTCCGCACTCCCACCACGACATCGACCTGCTGGTCGAACCGTCCGAAGCCGAGCGCGCGGCGATAGTGCTCGCCGAGGCCGGTATGTCACGGGTTCAGCCGCCGGAAGACTGGCTGCTCAAGGTCTTCGACGGCGAGGTGCTGGTGGACCTGATCCATCACCTCGGCGAGACCCCGATCAGCGCCGACACCCTCTCCAACGCCCCGCCGATTCAGGTCGGGTCGGTGATCGTCCGGGTCATCACCGCCACCGAACTGATGGTGCAGAAGCTCGCGGTGCTGGACTGTCACCGTTGCGATTTCGCCGAGCTTCTCATCGTCGCGCGAGTCCTGCGTGAACAGGTGGATTGGCCGCAAGTGCGCCGGCGGCTGCGGAATTCCCCGTTCGCCGAGGCCTTCTGCCACCTGCTGCGTGGGCTGTCCATCGTTGACGACGACCACATCGAGCGGCCGCAGCCACCCGCCCATCTGGTCGCCGTCGTACGGCGGAGGCTCGCCGAAGACCCCGCGATCGGCGAGCTGGGGATCGGCATCGAGATCAACGACGACTCGGTGCGCCTGACCGGATCGGTCAACGGGCCGCAACGCCGAGCGACGATCGAATCGGCTGTTCGGCGCATCGTGGGTGCGCGAAATGTGGTGAACGAGATCGAAGTGGTGCAGCTGTTCGAACCCGCAGAGCAGGTGACCGGGTGATTCGGGTAGCAGCCGTGGGTGACATTCATCTGGGTGAGGACTCGCGCGGCACCATGCACTGGCACGACATCGACGCCCGTGCCGACATGCTGCTGGTCGCCGGCGACCTGACCCGCCACGGGACCGCCGCCGAGGGCCAGGTGGTCGCCGACGAACTGCGGGGCTGCCCGGTACCGGTGGTGTGCGTGCTCGGCAACCACGACTACCACCAGAATCAGCAGAACGAGATCACCGCGGCACTGCGCGACGCCGGGATCGCCGTCCTGGAAGGCCAGACCCACACCATCGAGGTGCAACGGCAGCGGGTCGGCGTGTCCGGAGTGAAAGGGTTCGGTGGCGGCTTCGCCGGCAGATGCGCGACAGCCTTCGGGGAGCCCGAGATGAAGGCGTTCGTCGGCGCCACGCAGACCGCTTCCGATCAGCTGCGTGATGGTCTGCGCGCACTGCGCACGGACTATCGGATCGCACTGCTGCACTACTCTCCCGTCGCCGACACGCTGCACGGCGAGCCACCGGAGATCTATCCCTTTCTGGGCTCGTGTCTGCTGGCCGAGGCCATCGACGAATCCGGAGCCGACCTGGCGGTGCACGGTCACGCCCACGCCGGAACCGAGAAGGGCCGCACCGCCGGTGGCGTCGCGGTACGCAATGTGGCCCGGCCACTGCTCCGCGCGCCTTACAGCGTGTATCAGGTCAGCGGCAATCCGATAGCGGCGGCCAGCGCTGCCAGCGCGGCGAACATCCACGCGACGTAGTCCCCGACGTGCCCGGAGTGTGCGGCGCGCAACGCACTGAGCGCTGGTGCGGCAACAGCGGTGGCAGCCCGACGCACCGCTGGAGTCCAGCGGTACAGCCCGGCGGCCGCCACTCCCGCCGCCGCGAGCGCGCCAAGGGCGCTCATACCGGCCCCGGCCACCGACCAGCCCGGACCCGACGCGGCGGCCACCGCGCCCGCTTCGACGAAACGTGCCGCGGCGCTCTGCGCTCCGCGCGCGACCCCGGGCAGCAGGCCGGCAGCCAGGCAGCCGGCCAGCAGCAAACCGATCGCCACATACATGCTCAGCGGTGTTCGCCGCAGCCAGGTGTCGGGTTCCTCATCGCCGCGGGTGCGGCGCCCGGAGGCCACGTCGTCGGACGGCTCGGTTCGTCCGCCGATACCGGTGAAACAACGGATGCCGGCCCGCAGCACGGCGCCGCCCGTCAGTGCCGAAACCCCCAGGAACAGTGCCGATCCCCACCCGCTGCCGACGGCCTCCTCGCAGAAGGTCTTGCCGAGTGCCGTGCCGAACGGAGGCAGGCCCGCCAGGGCGACGGCCGCGGTGCCGAAGCAGGCCGCCAGCAGCGGCTGGCCCCGGCCGCGTCCCGCCAACTCCCATTCGTCGACGCTGTGGTGACGGTCCAGCAACACCCCCACGATCAGGAACAGCGCCGACTTAGCCCCGGCGTGGCCGACCAGGTAGACCGCCGCACCGGCCACCCCGTGGGCGCTCAAGGTCGCGGTGGCCACCAGCGACAACCCCATGTGGCCGATGGTGGAATAGGCCAGCAGCCGCTTGAGGTGGCGCTGCAGCAGGCACATCACCGCGCCGACGGCTGCGGTCAGCGCACCCGCCACCACGAAGACCCGGCTGATCACCGAAGGCGGCAACACACCGGCGAACACCTCCCAATACACCCGCCACAGCCCGTAGAGGCCCAGCTCGACCATGACCCCGGAGAACAACACGCACACGCCGGCCGGGGCGACCGCGTGCGCGTCGGCCAGCCAGAAGTGCAGCGGCACGATGGCGGCCTTGACCAGCAGTGCCGCCGACACCAGTACGAAGGCGGCCACCACCAGGGCGTCGGGCGGGCCTCCCGCGGACGTCGAGCGCAGTGCCGCACCCAGCTGGGCCATCCCCAACTGACCGCCACGGGCGTAGAGCAAGGTGATGCCGATCAGGGTCACACACGCGCTCAGCGACTGAATGATCCCGAAGTTGAGTGCCCCCTGGATCGCCGAGCGATCCTCGATCTTGATGCCGGTCAGGGCGTAGCCGACCGCACCCATCAACTCGAGGAACACGAACAGGTTGAACAGGTCGGATGCCAGCACGAAGCCGTTCATCGCCGCCAGGAAGATCAACAGCAGCGCGCCGAAGCGCGTGTCGGCCTCGTCGAGGCCGCGGCGACTGTAGAGCGCCGCGCACACGCTCAGGGAGCCGGCCAGCACCGCCAGTCCCGCCGAGAGTGGATCGGCGGCCATGGCGATGCCGACCGCCAGGCCGGAATGCGGGGGCCAGTCACCAACCCAGGCCACCACCGTGCGGCCCGACGCCGCGACCAACGCGCAGCCGGCACCCGCAGTGCAGGCCGCCGCGACCGCCAGCACCAACGTATTGGCCACCGACCGAGTCACCCTGCCGCTCAGCGCCAGCAACAGACATGCCGCCAGGATCGGCACCGCGAACAGCAGTGGCAACAACGCGGCGTTGGCGGCCGGCACGGTGATTCAGCCCCGCAATGCAGACAGCTGATCCGGATCCAAGGTGTGGTGGCGCTTGTGGACCTGAATGGCCAGTGCCAGAAGCAATGCGGTGACGGTGGCCTGAATAACGATGTCGGTGAGTGTCATCGCCTGAACCACGGGGTCGACCACAGCGGTCGGTCCGGGAGAGTCGACGAAGATCGGCGGCGACGCGCCATGCTGGTAACCGACGGTCAACAGCAGCAGGTAGGTGCCCGACTGCGCCACCGACAGACACACCACTGCGTGAATCAGGTTGTGGCTGCGCACGATCCCGAAGGCCCCGACCAGTACCAGCCAGCCCGCCACGCCGTATATGTAGCTGCTCACGATCCTTCCCGCCGTGGTGCGACAGTGATCTCCTGGGCCAGGAACTGCGCCAGCAGTACGGTCATGCCGCACGCCACCGCGATACCCACCGCGGCGTTGAGCAGCGGTACCGTCCCCGCGGACAGCAACTGGCCTCGGGTGCCGGTCGGCATTACGTTGAGCAGGAATGCTCCGCCGGTGATCAGTGCGGTGACGCCGATCGCGGCGAACGCTGCTGCGCCCAGCGCCTCCCCGACGTCGAAGACGTTGACCGGCCGCAGCCGATCCAGCGCCCGGAAGCTTCCGGTGATGTAGAGCAGGTGCAGACCGGAAGCCAGCAGTACGCCGCCCTGGAAACCCCCACCCGGAGTGAGATGCCCGTGCACCACAACATCGACGCCCACCGCCAGGGTCACCGGCAGCAGGAGATATCCGACGAACCGGGTGGCCTCCAGGGCAGTTCGGCGACCTGAGTTGTGATACTCGCGCTCCTCGACGGCCGGCCGCAGCAGGGCCATCACACCGGTCACCGAGGCGACCAGAATGGTCTCCTCACCGAGCGTGTCCAGCGCGCGCTGGTCGAAGTTCACCGATGCCACCACGTTGGCGGTGGCGTGCGAAAACGCTGCCCGCACCGCAAGATCGCGGTAAACGTGATGCGCCTGCCCGAACGCGGGCAGGTCGGCGAATCCCAGCGCCAGCAGAATCCCCAGTCCGGCCGCCCCGGCCAGGAACAGCGCTGTGCGCCCAGCGTGGCTCACCGGCCGATCTGCCGGTGCCGGCGCTGCACCGTACGCACGGTGAGCATCACCATCAACGGCACCACCACACCGCCGATCAGCAACTGGGACAACGCCACGTCGGGCGCCTGCAGCAGCACGAACAAGACCGTGAGGGCCAAGCCGAAGACCGACAACATGATCGCCTGCCGCTGCGGCTCGCCGGTCAGCGCGACGATGGTCCCGATGATGCCGACCGTCGTGAGCGAGACCAGGACCAGGGCGGTCATGAGGGCGAATCGGCTTCCACCACACCGGCTTCGTCGGCGGTCAGCCGGGCGGTGGCCGCCGACATCACCGGCGCGGACAGCAACACCAGCGCGGTGATCAGCAAGACCATCACCGACGCTTCGGAGAGGCCGCGTTGCACGATCAACCCCAGCCCGGTCAGCGGGAAGCCGACAGACGTGGCCACGCTGAGCAGGTGCAGCCGGTCCAACACCGCACCGAGCGCCGCTGCCCCGACCGCGCAGCACGCCATGACCGAGACGCCACCGAAGATCGCGTCATGGTTGCGGCAGCACTGCGGGCGGCCGCCACCGCTGCCGGCTCCCGGGGCAATGTCACCGAGCCGACCGTCGCCTGCGGACGCCGTGACGGGATCAGGACGTAGGCCCACACCTGGGCCGGTTGTGCCAGCAGCTCACTGGCAACAGCAGGCGCCCAGCGCAGCCATGCCGGCCGAAACCGCCAGTTGCCGCCGTTGGCCCGCCGTGCGGCGCGGGCAGCCACCGCACACGGCAGCGTGCACACGGCCGCGGTAAACAACTCTTGGGTGGTCCGCGCTGTCAGCGTCACCACCCACACCGCGCCGGTGGCCAGCCACCACAGCAGCGTTTCGCCTAAAACTCCCGTCAGCGGGCTATTTACCGCGGACACGGCGGTTGTGCTTCTTGATCGCCGTGACCAGTTCGGATTTCCGCATCGTCGATCGTCCGTGAATGTCCAGCCGGCGGGCGACGTCCAGCAGATGCTGCTTGCTGGCGTTTGCGTCGACGCCCTCCGCGGACGGTCCGGAGTTGTTCGGGCCGCCTCCGGCCGCGCGCTTATCCGACGGGCCGCGCTTCTTTTTGGGCTCCCAATGGTCCCCGACCTTTTCGAAACTGTGCTTGAGCGCCGCATAGGCGACCCGGTGCGCGCGCTGCTCGCTGCCGTACTCCTTGGCGGCGGCGTCGTGCGCTTTGGCGAAGGTGCGTTGCGCCTTGGCGCCGGAGCGCTGCAGCGTGCTGGGCAACTCGCCGCGCTTGACGGTGCCGCTCTTCGTCGTCTTGGGCATGAGACCTCCAATCACCGACTGCGATCGGAGTTGGTTACCCCCTGCCACGGCTGAGCAACCATTTCGGGGGCGTCCACATTCGTCGGCACGACGATCAGGCAAGCCGAATAATCGTGAATGCTGAACGCTTGGGTCAATTGCTCACCGGCCGTGCCCCATTCATCTCGGTGTACTTCGCGGGTATGCGCGGGGCCGACCGTCACCAGCCCGTCGGATCGACCTGTCCCGCGGCATCTGAGGCGGCCGAGGGCTGCTGCAGCGCCAAGTCGTCCTCGTCCAGTACGGTCAGTGGGCAGTGGCAGCGTGACGTCAGCTCCGCGCCGACCGAGCCGAACAGCAGATGCCACAACCGCCAACGGCCGCTCGATCCGACCACGACCAGATCAGCTCGCCGGGACAAATCCTCCAGCGCGTCAACCGGATCGGTGAACTCCACTTGGGTGTTCAGCTGCGCGGGCGCGCCGTCCGAAGCGCTGTCCGTGGCGACACCGACGGCGTCATCGACAATCCGTTGGACGCGCCGGTGCGGCAATTCATGCTGGCCGAACACCGCCCATCGGGCCATCAGAGGCGACAACCGGGTGGAGGCGGCGTGCACCAGGGTCAGCGGTAGCGCACGGCGTTCGGCCTCCTGCGCTCCCCACCGCACGGCGGCCCGCGATGCCGCGGACCCATCCACTCCGACGACTATTCCGGCACCTGCTGTATTCGAAGACATAGTGGGCGCTGATTAGCCATCGCGCCTTTGCGTCAAACCCCTACGCGTCATCGTTTCTGGCTTGGTGTCAACGTGCCGCTGGGCCGCGCCGGTCAGCCGGCCGAACTGGCGTCCGCCTACGTGCTGCTTGCCTCTGACGACGCCAGCTACATCTCCGGGGCCCGAATTGCTGTCACTGGAGGCAAGCCCATCTTCTGAGGCAGCTCAACGCGTCCGGCTCAACGCGGGCGCCGCGCGGCCAGTACGCCGGCTCCGGCCATCCCCAGCGCGGTCGCGGCGACCAGACCCGGGTGCCGGGCCGCCCAGATCTGCGGGCTGTGCGCGTGTGAGGAGTCGTCGAACTCCCCGCGCGCCCCATGGTCGGTGGCGGCGTCCACCGGCTCCCACAGGTTGTGCTTCGCCTCGCCGTCGATGTATTCGCTGGTCTGTTGCGAGTCGTAGCCGGTGCGGGCCAGGTAGCGGTCGAGCAGCGGCGCGGCGAACTTCTGCGCCAGCAGCGTGGCCACGGTGCTGTCGCCCACCCAGTACTGCTTGTGACGCGGACGCGCGGCGGCTCGCAGCACGGTCCGAGCCACCAGCTCTGGTTGGTAGATCGGCGGCACCGGCTGCGGGTGCCGGGGCAGTCGGGAGAGCACCCAGGAGAACTGCGGGGTGTTGACCGCCGGCATCTGCACGATAGTGATGTTCACCCGGGACCCGTCGTGTAGCAGTTCAGACCGCACTGACTCGGTGAATCCGTTGATCGCGTGTTTGGCTCCGCAGTACGCCGATTGCAGCGGGATGGATCGCTCCCCCAGCGCGGAACCGACCTGCACGATGGTGCCGTGATCGCGGGGCTTCATCTTCGCCAGCGCCACCATGGTGCCGTAGACGAAGCCGAGATAGCAGACCTCGGTCACCCGTTTGAACTCCTCGGGCCCGATCTCGGTGAACGGGGCGAACACCGAAGTGAAGGCGACGTTGATCCAGGTGTCGATCGGACCGAACTCGGCTTCGACGCGATCGCCGGCGGCTTCGACGGCCGAATAGTCGGCGACGTCGGTCGGAATGGCCAGCGCAGCGCCGCCGGCCTGTTCGACATCGCTTGCCGCGCCGCGCAATCCCGCCTCGCCGCGAGCGAGTAACGCCACCTTGGCTCCGCGCTCGCCGTACAGCTGCGCGACGGCGCGACCGATGCCGGCGCTGGCTCCGGTGATGACGACGGTCTGAGTCATCGAACCCCCTTGTGTGTCGGTTTCTTCCCGGCCAGACGCTCGGCGAGCCGGGAGGCCAGTGCCATGATCGTCAACGCCGGGTTGGCCGAGCCCTGGGTCGGACACACCGAGCCGTCAGCGATGAACAGATTGGGCACCTCCCAGACCCGGTGGTCGGCGTCGACGACAGAATTCTCCGGTGCGGTCCCCATCCGGGCGCCGCCGATCAGGTGGGCGTAGCGCTGAATGGTCAGCACGTCCTGCGCCCCGGCCGCGTGCAGGATGTCGGTGATCACTTTGGTGGAGTACTCCATGTTCGCCTTGTCGTTGTCACACCGGGTGTAGTCCATTCGGGCCACCGGGATGCCGTAGCTGTCGGTTTCATCGGCCAGCGTGATCCGGTTGTCCGGCAGTGGCAGTAGCTCGTTCAGCACCCCGATCGTGCTCCAGTGGTTGTAGTCGCGCATGTATTCGCGCAGCGCCCGACCCCAGTGTCCGTCGGCAAGCACATGTTCGGCCCATCCGATGGGCAGTGGTGACACCGTCTGGATGGAGAATCCGCGGGCGAACCCCCGGGCGGCGTCGGTCTCGTAGAACTGTTCGCTGGACACCTCCGGCGGCGGTGCCTTGTACATCCGCAGCTCCTGCGGCCAGCGGCCCGCGGTCTGGGCGGCGCCCTGCACCATGACGTAGCGCCCCACCATGTCGGTGTTGTTTCCCAACCCGTGCGGAAACCGAGGGCTGATCGAATTGAGCAGCAGCCGCGGGGTTTCGATCGAGTAGCAGGCGACCGCGACCACTTTGGCGCGTTGCAGGTGCTCGGTGCCGTGACGGTCGTAGTAGACGACACCGCGAGCTGCCCCGGTGTCGTCGAGCTCCACCCGGCAAGCCATGCACTCCGCGCGGATCTCTACCCCGTGGGCCAGCGCATCGGGCAGGTGGGTGACATAGGGGCTGGCCTTGGCGTTGACCTTGCAGCCCTGCAGACAGTATCCGCGATAGATGCAGTGCGGCCGGTTTCCGAAGGTGCCGTTGACGATTCCGACCGGGCCCACTCGCATCTCGATGCCCAGATTGCGCGCGCCCTCCCAGAGCTTTGACGCGGCCCCGGAGACCGGGTGCGGCGACGCCGGGTAGCGGTGGGGATAGCCCCAGGGCCAGTTCTGTCCTGCCACCGGCAGTTCGGCCTCCAGCACCTCGTAGTGCCGGCGGATGTCCTCGTAGTCGATGGGCCAGTCCACCCCGACCCCATCGAGGCTGCGGGTGCGCAGATCGCTGGGGTGGAACCGAGGGCAGTACCCGGCGTAGTGCACCATCGAACCGCCGACTCCGCGACCAGAGTTGTTCTTGCCCAACTCGATCGGGTCGGCCCCGCCGATGATGCGCTTCTGGGTCCAGTACAGCGCGTGGGAGCCGGCTTCATCGGAGACCCAGTCGGTGTCGGGATGCCAGAACGGGCCCGCTTCGATGATCACAACCCGCCAGCCCGCCCGTGCCAGGCGCTGCGCCAGCACCGATCCGCCGGCCCCGGCACCGACGACTACCAGATCGACTTCGTCGTCTGTTGCATAGCGGCGCATGGTCTTCTCGCCGGGCAGTTGGCGCGACTGCACGTCCAGCAAGAACCGTGAGTCGTTGTCGGGAGGGCCCAGCGACCCCTTGAGCAGGCCCCGCCAGAAATCGCCCACTACGATTCCTCTTCTTGCACCAGTTCCACCGGGTCTTTGGCGACGGCACCGCGGGTTTCGAACGGTTCCCGCACCGCCGACGGTCCGCTCGGACCGCCTAAACGCATGAAGCCGCGCGGGTAGGCCGGCCCCCCGAAACCGATCTCGTTCCACGCCCATGGATGGGAGTAGAACCCCGTCAGCATCATCCGCATGCACACCGACCAGGCCCGGTTCACGTTGAGCTGTGACCAACTTCCGCCCTGCAGTTGGCCACGGGAGAACTGCCCCACCAGCGCCAGTTGGCTGGGCACGTCGGCCAGTGCCAGCGACGCCTTGCCGTACTGCGCGCTGGCGGCCTCGTCCAAGCCGCGGAGCACCAGATGCCAGGTGTCGCGATCATCAGGCATGTCCGCGTACTGATATCCGTCGAGTTGCCCGTCGGCGAGTTTGGCGTCGACGAACTCGGCCACCGGAACGCGAGGTTCGCTGTCTTGCGCCAGCACAATGTCGCAGAACGCCCGCAGCGTGGGTTCCTCCTCGGCGGTGAAGAATCGCAGCGGGCCGGGCGGATCCAGCCGGGCCAGCACTACCTTCCGGGTGGCCGCATCCCAGCTGTCTTGCGTCTCGAGCACGTCGAAGTCCGGGTAGCGGCCGATCATCTGCGGTGTGGTTCCGCGGCGTTGCTTGGGCAGCCACGACGGGTGCGGAGGCTGGCGATCTGCCCGCCGATTCGGCAGGTGATCGGGTCGCGAGGTGTCCGCCATGGGCACCTCAGCGTTCGCGGCGCAGCACCGCGGCCAATAGGCCCATCCCGCCAACCATGGCCATCAGGCCGGGCGCTGCGATCGGCGGCCCCATCGGGACGTTGTAGGACGCCATCTTCCAGCCGCCGGGCTTGCGAGCCACCCCGCGAGCATGCAGGTACTCACCCAGCAGACCGTTGGCGGCGTACACCCCCGCGGTCAGCGGCAGCCAGCGCTTGGCCCAGCGGCGCGAGAACACGCCACCGATCCCGGCGACCACCACCGGCGGCGTGACCAGAACCGGGCTCCACATCCACTTGTTGCCGAACCCGGCCTTGTAATGCTCAAGATAGATTTCCGCGGTCGTGACCATCGCGGCGACCGCCGTCAGCGCCGACAAAGACCTTTCGAAGCGGCCATGCGCGACATTGCGCAACATCCGATCGACGATATCGCCAGCTTCGCCGATCCATTCCTCGTGGCTACCCACCCGCACACCGGACTCGCCTGTTTCCAGCAACATCATCTGCGCACCCCGTTCCGTTCGCCGATGTACCGCTGAACCCGGCGATACCCCGGCCCCGTGGCGACCAAACATCGTCCGGACTGATTTCCAGGTTTGGACAACCGTCGAACGGGGAACTGATCGGGTACAGATGAATGGAGGACGGATGCGATTCGGTGGACTGGCCGGGGCAGTTGTGCTGATCTGGCTGCTAATCGGCGTGTTTGCGGCATGGCAGCGCGACTACTTCCACGGGAGCCAAACCAGTTGTGCTAATGCCGGAACGATCGCTGTCACGACGTTGGCAGGTCCTTTGAACTACCTCGGGTTCAACCCGGTGGTGTCCGACTGTCATTTGCCGCAACCCTCATCGTTGGGTGCGGTCGGTTTGATTGTTTAAGAAAGGGATTGGTGATGATTGCCCTCGGAGTGATCCTGCTCATTCTGGCGCTCATTTTCAAGATCAACATCCTGTGGACGATCGGCGTCATTCTGCTGGTTGTCGGCGCGGCACTGTGGATTCTGGGGGCGGTCGGTCGCCCGGTCGCGGGTCGGCGTTACTGGTATTGAGCCGACCGCGGCGTGCCCACACCCCGTCGGGCGTGCTTCGAACAGTAGGCCTGGGGTGGCTCTGCGGCCCGTTCACGTCGGATGACAGGGGCACATGCGATGACTGTCGGTGCCGGCACTGATCGCGGTGTGTTCCGTCATATCGCGCTGTTGTACCGGTCACCGCAGGAGTATCTGGACTACCTGGTGCCCTACGTCACCGACAGCGTGGCCGCCGGAATTCCGGTCTTGGTGGCGGTGCCAGAACCCAACCTGTCGCTGCTTCGTGACGCCCTGCCCGCCGGAGCAGTCGAGTCGGTGAGCCTGTCCGATATGGCCCAGGTCGGGCGTAACCCCAGTCACATACTGGGCGGTGTCATGGAGGCGTTCGCCGCCCGACACCCGTCGGGACCGGTACGGATGGTCGGCGAGCCGGTCTGGAGCGGTCGGTCGAAGCTGGAGTATCCGGCCTGCGTGCAGCATGAGGCGCTGGTCAACGAGGCGTTCGCCGGCCGGGATATCACCGTGCTCTGCCCGTACGACGCAGCAAGTCTGGACGCCGACATTCTCGTCGACGCTGAGATCACCCATCCAAGGCTGGGCCGTTTCGGACACCCGGAGCGCAACAGCGCCGGCTTCGCGCCCGAGGCCGCGTGGACGCGCTATAACGAGCCGCTGCCCGGCAGCCCCATGGCGGCGAGCTATACCCTGCACCGGCTCACCGACCTGGCCGGCGCCCGCAAATTCTCCGCCAAGTACGCCCGCTGGTTCGGATTCTCGACCGCCGACATCGCAGACCTGCAGCTGATCGTCAACGAGCTGGCATCCAACAGCCTGCAACACGGACTAGGCCCCTGCACTCTGTTGCTGTGGGCGGCGGACGACCAATTGATCTGTCAGGCACGCGATGCCGGCCGCATGACCGACCGGCTGGCCGGCCGGCGGGCGATCGTCAACGACTACGACCACGGATGCGGACTGTTCGTGGTCAATGCAACAGCGGACCTGGTACGTATCCACACCGCGGCGAGCGGTACCACGGTGCAGGCGCATCTACGAATGAGGAAGTTGGCGTGATGGGGGCGTATCGGGCGGACCGGACGGGCGAGTACGGCCATATCGGTTGGGAATACCAGGACCATGCTGATTTCCTGCACCGCGCGGCAGAGTATGTCGCGGACGGTCTGAACCTCGACCAGCGAGTCGCCTACGTCGGCGCGGACGATCCGGCCACCATGCGAGCCGCCTTGGCCGCCGCCGGGCTGGGAAGTGGCTCGCGAGAGGTACACGTAAAGACCGTGCCGGAGCACTACCTGTTCCGCGGTGATGTCGTCGACGCTGAGCGCATGACCGAACGCTATGCGGCGGCAGCGGTCGCCGCAGTCGCTGCCGGCTACAGCGGCCTTCGGCTCGTCATCGATGTCACGCCCGTGGTGCGCACACCCGCACAACGCGACGCCCAAGCGGCCCTGGAATTCCTTGGAGACCGGCGAATCTCCACCCTGCCGGTCGCGGCGATGTGCGGTTACAACGTCGCTGAACTCGGTGATGCCGCGGCCGGGCTGTTGTGTCTGCACCCGGCGGCCGGCCCGAGCGCGGTGCCGTTCCAGTTGTATGCCCAGCCCGCTGGGCGCAACGCCATCGCACTAGCCGGCACACTCGACGCCGCCAGCGAGCCGCTGTTCCTCACCACCTTGCAGCGGGTCCTGCCGCTGCTGTCCCAGGACGTCCTCGAGATCGACGCGCGGGAACTGGAATTCGTCGGGCACCGACAACTCTGCCTGCTCGACCGCTACTGCGCCGCCCACGGCCGAACAGCGCTACTGCGCAGCGATCGGGCAGTCGTGCACCGGCTGGTCAGCCTCCTGGACTTCGCCAACGTTCGCATCGAGACGACGGCGTGACGCTTATCGCCCAGTGGTACCTGATCGGCCTCTCGGCCGGCGAGGCCCGCTGCCGGGGAGAGCACTGACGGCAGCGGGGCCTCGTCGAGCCCTGCGGTGACATCGCTTGCAGCTCAGCGTACTTCGCTGCCACATCGGTGGCTATGCGCACGCAGGCCCCGGTCTGCGTCGAACGCACTCACAATAGTCGGATAGCTGTGAGCGACGCACGTGTCACCGCCCGCTGTTGATCGCCTAATACCATCACCTCCCTTTCCGACAACCATTTGACGAAGGCCGTCGCCCGGCCCCTCTCGATCAGACGTCAATGGCCCGCTCGCCGTGGCCACTCGCGATCTTGATCCGCCGGGGCTTCGCCTTCTCGGCGACCGGAATTGTCAACCTCAGCACGCCGTCTTGATAGCTGGCCTGGATCTGGCTGGCGTCCAGATTGTCGCCGAGGAACAGTTGGCGGCTGAACACACCGCGTGGCCGTTCCGCGGACACCATCTCGCGGCTCTGGTCCAGCCCAGGACGCTCGGCATGCACCGTCAGCACGTTGCGTTCGACATCGAGATCGAGGGAATCCTCTGCCACCCCAGGCAGGTCGAACTCGACGATGAACTGGTCACCGTCACGCCAGGCATCCATCGGCATGACCGCCGGCCGTGCCGCGGTGCCCAGCACCTGCTGGGTCCAGCGGTCGAGATCACGGAACGGGTCGGTACGCATCAACATCATCTCCACCTCCTTGAACTGCGGCAGATCATCTATGTCCACCGACATAGATTTTTATATAGCAGCTGTGGTAGCTTTGCGCAAGCGGAGTCCGAAGATTTTCCTACGAGTGGAAGCGACGAGCAGTGGCCGACGCGATGAATGCCCGGTCCGGGCTTGGGGTATACGGCATCTCGGTGGCAGCTGAGTTGTCCGGAATCGGTCCGCAGACCTTGCGGCTCTACGAGAGCCGCGGCCTGCTGACCCCGGCGCGCACCGCGGGCGGGACGCGTCGCTACAGCGATGACGATATTGCGCGGCTTCGACGGATCACGGAGCTGGTAGACATCGGCATCAACGTGGCGGGTATCGGGCAGATCCTGGGCCTAGAAGCACGTAACGCCCGGTTGGAGTCCGACAACAGCAGACTGGAATCCGACAACACCCGGCTCAAATCGGACAATTCCCAACTGAAAACGGACTATGCACTGCTCGCCGCCCAACGCGCGGACCCACCCCGAATGCGGAAACGAAAGGGTCATGATGACCAACCCTGAACGGCTACCAGCAACCGAAGAAGTCCCGGAAGCAGATCTCGCCGAACAGCGCATCGCCGTCGACGCCAGCGACGACGACCGACTGGATCAGACCGTCCTAGCTAACGCCGGCGACGCCGACGCCAATCCGGCGGACGTGATCGATCAGGCCATCAGCGTTCCGCTGCCCGAGGAAGACTACGACGCCGACCGGTAAGTCGGCCCGCCCGGCAGCTATTCGGCCTTGACGACCTCGGCCTCGGCACGGCGAGAGGACCGGTTCCGGCGGCGATGACTGGTGTCACATAACGGGTAGTTGCCGCTGCGCCCGCACGTGCAGATGGCCACCATGAACCGATCCGATTCGACCACTCCATCGGGCGTCTCGATGCGCACCGGCCCCGACACCAGCACCGGGCCGTTGCGGACCGGCTTCACCAGGCGCGTACCGTCGCCGCTCACGGCTTGTCCGCCCGGATCACCACCAGCTGCTCTTCCCGGCAGCCGCGGGGCATTCGCCCGGTTCGTTCCAGCCAGTCGGCGCGCGATGAGAGCACTGGGCCGAACGGAATCCATTGGGACGCCACCACCTTGGCATCCATACCGCTTTCTCGTAACACCTTCAGCGACCGGCCGGCGTCTGCCAGTGCGGACTGTACAAGCAGCACCGAACCGCCGCTGCGTAGCAGCGTGGTGGCCGCGCGGCACAGCGGGTCGAGGATGACCCGGCCATCGATGCCGCCGTTCCACGACCACTCCGGGCCGCCCGCGGCGGGGATTTGGCCGCTGTGGCGCGGGCTGGGCACATAGGGCGGGTTGGACACGACCAAGTCGAAGGGTTCGCAGGCCAGCGCGCCGGTCCACGGGCCGTGCCGGATATCCACCTCGACTCCCGCGGCACGAGCGTTGTCCCGCGAACAGCGCACGGCGCGCGGGCAGATGTCGTACGCGGTGACGCTGTCGGCGCCCAGTTCAGCAGCCGCGATCGCCACCACCCCGGACCCGGTGCACAGATCGAGTACCCTGCTCCGCCGGGCCAGGCCCGAGGATTCCATCGTGTCGATCAGCAGGTGCGAATCCTGCTGCGGGGCATAGACGCCCGTATGGGTCAGCAACTGAGGCCTGCTAGGGCAGGTAGCGGTGATGGGGTTCACTTAGCCGGTTTACCCGGCCACAGCGGCGGACAAACGCCGATGATGATCACGCGCGGACTGCAGGCACTGCTCAGTCCACGTTCGCGGGCATACCCGATCCGCGTCGCGGGTAGTCATCATCGATGACCTTGCGCGCAGCTTCCGCGATCCCGATCGAGTCCGTGAACGTCTCGGCCTACGCGATCCCCACCGACGCCCCGGAGTCCGACGGTACGCTGAGCTGGGACTCCACCACCTTTGTGCTGGTCAGCGTCCGCGCCGGCGGGCTCGTCGGAACCGGCTACACCTACGGCGGAACGGCGGTGGCCACCGTGGTGGAAGCCAAGCTGGCCGGCGTTATTACCGGCGAGGACGCGTTGCAACCGGCGGCCCGGTGGGCCGCGATGCAGCACGCGGTGCGCAACCTGGGCAAACCGGGCGTGGTCGCCGAGGCGATCTCGGCGGTTGACATCGCACTGTGGGATCTACGGGCCCGCCTGCTCGATGAGCCGCTGGTCATCACCCTCGGCGCCGTCCACGACACCACCCCGATCTACGGCAGCGGCGGATTCACCTCCTATGCCAACGACATCTTGTGCGAGCAGTTGTGCGGCTGGGCAGACGCCGGCATCCCCCGGGTCAAGATGAAGGTGGGTCGCGACCCGGATGCCGACGCCAACCGGGTGTCGGCGGCGCGCGCCGCGATCGGCGACGGGATCGAGTTGTTCGTCGACGCCAACGGCGCCTACCACCGCAAGCAGGCCCTGTGGTGGGCTCATCGCTTCGCCGATTTCGACGTGCGGTGGTTCGAGGAACCGGTCAGCTCTGATGATCTTGAGGGCCTGCACCAGCTGAGTCGCAACGGGCCGCCCGGGATGGACATCGCCGCCGGAGAATACGGTTACCACCTGCCATGTTTCGAGCTGATGCTGGCCGCCGGCGCGGTGGACTGCCTGCAGGCCGACGTCACCCGTGCGCTCGGTATCACCGGTGTGCTCAAAGTCGGTGCGCTCTGCGACGCCCGCGGCGTCGACCTGTCGCTGCACTGCGCGCCGCAGATCAGCGCTCAGGTCGGCACGGCACTGTGGCATCTGCGCCATCTGGAGTACTTCCACGACCATGTCCGGATCGAAGGGCTGGCCTTCGACGGTGTGATCACCCCCGAGCCCGGCGGGGTGCTACGCCCGGACCGCACCTCCCCCGGACACGGGCTGAGCGTCAAACAGGTCGACCTCGACGAGTTCCGCGTCGCCTGAATCCGAAGGCAGCGGCTGCTATCCCAGCCGCGAGGCGCAATTGCTTTTCCAGCCCGATCACGTTGACCCGGTCTACCGCCGCCATCCCCGCTACGAACCGGGTGTCCGGCCGGGCGGGAACCTGCCCGGTATGGCGATGTTTGAGCAAACTCATTAGTCGTCCGTGTCGCGCAGATCGCGCACCGCCTGCCTGGCCGACTCGGTGAACTCGTGGATCTTCTGCTTGGCGTTCTTGGTGGCGATGTTGACGCGGTCCGGGTCTTTGATCACCGCCTTAGCGGTGTTCTTCGCGATGTCCATCCGGATCTGCGGCGGCACCGGTGCGATATCCGGGTCGACGACCACCTCCAGCACCACCGGGCTCGAGGCGGCCAGCGCCTGATCCCAGGCATGCCCGATGTCCTTCGGGTCATCGCAGCGGATGCCGGTCAGCCCCAGCAGCTTGGCAAACTCGGCGTACGGCACATCCGGAATGCTTTGTGACCCTTCGAATTTCTTCTCCCCGCCCATCGCCCGCTGCTCGAAGGTGACCTGGTTGAGGTCCTGGTTGTTGAACACACAGAAGATCAGCGGGCCTTTGGACAGCCGCTCTTTATACCGCTTGACGGTGATCATCTCGGCCATGCCGTTCATCTGGAAGACCCCGTCGCCGACCAGGGCGATCACCGGCCGGCCCGGGTGCGCCAGCTTGGCGGCGATCGCATACGGCGTGCCGGGTCCCATGGTGGCGAGATTGCCGGCCAGCGACGCGGCCATTCCCGGGCGCAGCCGCAGATGCCGAGCCCACCAGTTGGCCACCGAGCCGGCATCGGTGGTGATGACGGAGTTGTCGGGCAGCCGCTTGGACAGCTCATGCACCACCAGCTCGGGGTTGAGCGGGCTGGCCTTGTCGTGGGCCCGCTTGTCGAGCACCCGCCACCACTCCTGCACTTCGCCTTCGATCTTCTTCCGCCAGGACCGGTCGTCTTTGCGCTTGAGCAGTGGAATCAGCTCTTGAAGGGTGTCTTTGGAGTCGCCGATCAGATTGGCATCCATCGGATACCGGACTCCGATCATCCGGCCGTCGTGATTGATCTCCACACCCCGGCACTGGCCCTCCTTGGGAAGCCATTCGGAATAGGGGAAGCTGGAACCGATCATGAACAGGGTGTCGGCGCCCGACATCATCGCTTCGCTGGCCGTGGATCCCAGCAGCCCGATCGGACCGGTCACATAGGGCAGATCATCGGGCAGCGAGGCCCGCCCCAGCGAGGTTTTGGCGACCCCGGCGCCAAGCAGCTCGGCCACCTGCACCACTTCGTCCGACGCGTCGGCCGCGCCGGCCCCGATCAGAATCGCCACCTTCTCGGCGTCATTGAGGATGTCGGCGGCCTTCTGCAACTCCGGTTGCGCCGGAAGCATCCGTGACCGAGACCAACCGACACTGCTGAACACCGCGCCGTGCATCCGTGGCGGCGACGGCACCGCGTCCTCTTCGGCGACGTCCTCGGGCAGGATGATGGTGGCGACCGTCCGATTGGTCAGCGCCACCTTGCAGGCCCGGTCTACCAGGTGGCGCGCCTGTACCGGCGCCATGCAGGTTTGGATGAAGTCCGACGAGACGTCTTTGAACAACGACATCGGGTCGATCTCCTGCTGGAAAGCCGCACCCAGCGACATCCGCTTCTGCTGGCCGACGATCGCGACCACCGGCTGGTGGTCGAGTTTGGCGTCATAGAGCCCGTTGAGCAGGTGGATCGCGCCACCACCGGACGTGGCGAGACAGCAGGCGAGTTCGCCGGTGAACTTGGCATGGCCGGTGGCCATGAACGCACCCATCTCCTCATGGCGGGGCTGGATCAGCTCCGGGTCCCCGTTGGCGCGATCCAAGGCGCCCAGCATCGAGAGGATGCCGTCACCGGGATACCCGAAGATCCGGTGCACCCCCCACTGACGGAGCCTGTCGAGGATGAAATCCGCGGTTTTCGGCATTGGTTGCTCCCTTCAACGCGAAACGGTTACCCGCCCCTTGTTTTGTCAAACGGCGGGGTGCACCAGCGGTGTCCCACCTCTGGTCACGGCGTCGCGGGCCACCCGCAGGTCGTCGACGAACGCTTGGTAAGCCTGTGCATGCTGGTCGCTGCGGTCGCGCAGCACCGCCGAGGGATGAACGGTCGCCAGGACCCTGGGCCGACCGTTGGAACCCGCCAGACCAGGCAGGCACCGCAGCTCACCGCGCCCGGTCGAGACACGGAACGACGCACCCAGCAGCGACTGCGCCGCCGTGGCGCCCAGGCAGATCACCACTTCTGGCCGCACCGAGTCGATCTCAGCGATCAACCACGGCCGGCACGCCACCACCTCGGTGCGGCCGGGCTTCTGGTGGATCCGGCGTTTGCCCTCGCGGCGAGTGAACTTGAAGTGCTTGACCGCGTTGGTCACATACATTTGCGCCGGGTCAATGCCCGCGTCGCGCACCGCACGGTCCAACAACCGCCCTGCCGGGCCGACGAAAGGGTGACCCTCGAGATCTTCGTGATCGCCCGGTTGCTCACCGACCAGCATCAGCGGCGCACCCCGGCGCCCCTCACCGAACACGGTTTGGGTCGCGTCACGGTAGAGCGTGCAACCGCGGCACTGGGCAGCCGCCTGACGCAGCGCGCCCAGCGTCCGCCGCTCCGGTAGGTAGCGCTGCGCCCCAGTCTCTTTCGTCGCTACCATTACGCCGACTCCGCGAGCTCGGGCGCGATCTCGGATTCCCAGAAGGCGAAGAAGCTCTCCTGGTCCGCTCCGATCTGCTGAACGTATACCTCGTCGAAACCGGCGTCGACGAACTCGCGGATTCGGTCCAGATACGGCTTCGCTTCCGGCCCAGCAGGAACTGATCGTTCCACTGCCTCGGCGGTCACCAGGCTCGACGCCTGCTCGAAATGCGCTGGTGTGGGCAGGTTCTGACCTAGTTCGCCGGGAAGCTGCTCAATCGGCCAGGTGGCGTGCGCGGTACGCACCGCATCCTCTTTCGATGCTCCGTAACAGACTTTGAACCCCGCTTGAGCGGGCTTGCCCACACCGCCGGCGTGATGGAACTCCGAAACCAGCTCCGCCGCCGGCATGCTGCACTGGTAGCCGTCGCCGATCCGGCCCGCCAGCCGCGCCGAGTGCGGACCGTAGCCCGAAACATAGATGGGAGTCGGCCGTGGCGGCAGTGTGTAGAGCCGGGCGTTCTCCACGGTGTAGTAACGCCCGTGGTGGTTGACCTGCGCGCCGGTGAACAGTTCACGGATCACCGCGACCGCCTCGTCGAGCATGCCGCGCCGGATGGCGGCCGTGGGCCAGCGGCGGCCGGTGATGTGTTCGTTCAACGCCTCGCCGGTACCGACCCCCAAGGTGAAGCGGCCGTCGAGTAACGCGGCACTGGTCGCTGCCGCCTGCGCGATGACCACCGGATGGGTCCGCACGATAGGGCAGGTGACCGCGGTGGTGATCGGCAGCGTGCACGCCTGCGACAGCGCGCCGATGACCGACCACACGAACGGACTGTTGCCCTGCCGGTCGTTCCAGGGATGGAAGTGATCGGAGATCCACAGCGCCTCGAAGCCCGCCTGCTGCGCCCGGACAGCTTGGCGAACCAGCTCGTTGGGAGGGAACTCCTCGCACGACAACGCATAACCCAGAGTCGTCATGAGTCATGACATACCCGTCGTGGCGGGGGCTAATCGTGGTCAGCGGTTCGGAATCATCTTCGCGCGTCCAGAGCGCGAGCCTGAGCATCAACATCGCCGGCGTACCTGCCGCGCTCAGATCCGTTGCCCACGCAGGCCATTCCGGCGCCACCGACCGGGACTGTGGATTTCACCGCGCCCGCAGACCCGGGTGGCAGCGTGTCGGCGAGCCGAGCCAACGCACGTTCCACGGCACACAGGTCAGCGCCGCCGTCTTCGCACGCAAGGTCGCTATCGGCAATCGCAGATAGTCCGGCGGCGAAGCGGCGGGGCCAGATGGAAGACGGCGTCCCACCGGCCCGAACCGGGCCGGGTCGGCAAAGAGCAGCCGCACACACAGCCGGCTGCCGAGAAACCCGGCACCGCCGGTGATCAGTACCCGCCTCAGCGCTCGCATGGCAACCACATCCGGATGGGCCCGACCCCCCGATCGGCCCCATCTCGGGTCGGCGTCAGGCCTTGCTGGTCCAGATCAGCACGTCCTGCACACCGTCGTTGTAGACCACTCCGTCCGGCGGTGGGCCGGTGACATCGAAGTAGATCTTGCCGTTGGCGGCAGCCCCCTGACCGATCGGCCCGGGATTGATGCCGCCGGGCGTCGGCACCGTGTTGATCACGCGGTAGGTCTCACTGTTGGCCGCCCTGGCGTTGAAGTCCGAGACGACCGGGGTCACCGTTCCACGATCGGCACGCGCGGTCACGTCGGCTTGATACAGCTTGCCTCGGGGCTGGTAGCCCGGAATGGTGATGTTGGCCGGGCCCAGGTTGCTGACCGTGTAGGACGTTGCCATCGCCCCATCATTGAGCTGTTCGGGCATGCCGAACGGTTGGATCGCCGGCTCGGCCATGGCGGTGGTCGCGGAGAAAACACTCACCGCGGCGATTCCTGCCGCGCCGGCGGCCGTCTTGGCTGCAGTCTTGGAGAGCTTCACTTCTGACTCCTTCCATCGAGTCGATATTTCAGTGGCGGTCCGCTTTGCTGGAACACACCTGCCGCAACGCGTACCCTGCCCGGCCGACGGGGAAACCCGGTGGTAGTTGCGCAGCGTCTGGAAATTGTGGATAGTTACGTCGCTCGGGCGTTCAGGATGCAGCGCCAGTCTGGATCGTCCGTGCGCTCATTCCTGCGATTCCAGGCTGCGGTTTGCCCGCCGGCCGTTGGAATCAGCTCATACTGTTGGAGTACGAGAAGGCGGGTATGCGGTGGTCGGGGATGTCAACGCGTCGTTCACGACGCCAATGGGCGATGACTCCGAGATCCACAGTGATCTCGATCTGGTAGTCGGCCACGGCGAGCCGCAGCGGGTCGGCCGGTTCCATTACTGGCTTGGCGAGCAGCGCTGGGAGTGGTCGGATACGGTCGCCCGCATGCACGGCTACGAGCCGGGCACGGTGACACCCAGCACCGAGTTGCTGCTGCAACACAAACATCCCGAGGACCGCGCCGAGGTGGCAGCGGTGCTCGAGCGCGTCGTGCAGGGCGAGCCGTTCAGCAGCCGGCACCGGATTATCGACACCGCTGGGCAGGTGCACTGGGTGATCGTGGTCGGGGATCGCATGCTCGACGACCACGACACGGTGACCGGCACGGCCGGCTTCTATGTGGACGTCACCGATGTGTTGCAGGCCGACGTCAGCGCTGCGGTCTCCGAGGTCGCCCAGTCACGTGCGGTGATCGAGCAGGCCAAGGGCGTGCTGATGGTGGCGTACGGCATCTCCGCCGAGCGCGCGTTCGACATTCTGGTGTGGCGCTCCCAGGAGACCAACATCAAGGTGCGCGACCTGGCAGCCCGCTTCCTGGCCGCTTACACCGGCAGGCTGCCGGCCGCTGCGCTCTCCGATCTGGACCACACCCTGTTGACCGTTACCTGAACACCGCGCGAAGACTGCGCTCAATCGCACCGCACGCTGAGGTTGCCTGCGCAGCCGGAGTGGGTAGCCACCTGAAGGTGGAGAGTGCGATGGCAGGGAACCCCAGTCCCCTCAACGTTGTCGGCGTAGGCGCGTCGGCCGGCGGGGTGGAGGCGCTGAAGAGCTTCACGGCAGCGTTGCCGAAGAGCTTGCCCTGCGCCGTTCTGGTAGCCCTGCACATTCCACCGGGAGCGCCCAGTGTGCTCGCCCGGATCCTGAACCGGGCCGGCCCGCTGGCGGCAGAGACCGCGACCGCGGGGACCCCCATAGAGCACGGCAAGATCTACGTCGCTGCGCCGATCCACCACCTCCTAGCCGACGACGGGCGGATGGCGCTGTCGGAAGGTCCCACCGAGAACGGGCACCGACCCGCCATCAACGCGCTGTTTCGGTCGATCGCGCTGGCCCATGGCCACCGTGCTATCGGAGTGCTGCTGTCCGGAGTACTGGACGACGGGGTGGTGGGGTTGGCCGCCCGCCGATCGCGCGGCGGGGCGACGATCGCCCAATCGCCCACTGACGTAATGCTCCCGGCCATGCCGAACAACACGATCAACGCAGGCATGGTCGAACAACAGGCGCCGGCGGCACGGATCGGCGACCTGCCTGGAGAAGGTCAAACTGTCGTGCCGGCTCGCCGACCAGGTCCGCCCCGGCATCTTGAGCGACCACTACGAGGTACTGGCCCGCGAGGCCTAACACGCGACCTCGGGGCTCGGCCGGCGGTTGACCCCCGTCGAAGGTGCGCAGGAGGACGGCCCTGAATAGCACACCGAGTCAGCTGACGGTGACAGTGGCCGCCGTCGCAGGTGTGTGTCTGTTGACTGCTACCGGGACATTGGACAGCAGCAACTATCTCGAGCTGCGCGACAGCGTGATCAAGGCGGCGCTCGACGAACCCCCCGCCGTGCTGGTCGACGTCAGCCGGCTCGATGTCCCGGCGCCCTCGGCGTGGTCGGTGTTCACCAGCGCTCGCTGGCATGTCAGCACCTGGCCGGATATTCCGATCCTGCTGGTTTGTCCGCAACCGAAGGTGGCCGCCCGGATCTCGAGCACCGGCGTGACCCGCTACGTCGCGGTGCATGCCGATGTCGAGTCCGCGGTGGCGTCGCTGGCGGAGGGCCCGTATCCACGGCGCCGAGCTCGTATCGCCCTCTCGCATTCGCTGAGCAGTCTGCGCAGGTCCCGTGACTTCGTGGCCGAGTGGCTGACCAACTGGTCGCAGGTCCCGGTGATCCCCACGGCGAAAGTGGTTGTCGACGTGCTGGTGGAGAACGTGCTCTGCCATACCGACAGTCCACCGGTGCTATTGCTGGAATACGCCGGCTCCACAGTCACTGTCGCGGTCCAGGACACCAATTCCAGCCCGGCGATGCTCCGCGAAGGCGTCGGCGGCGGCCCCGAGTGGCCCTCCGGCCTGGCGGTGCTCAGTGCCCTGTGCAGCGCCTGGGGCAGCAGCCCCACGCAGAGCGGCAAGACGGTGTGGGCGATGCTCGGCCCGGAGGACCGGCTTTGACCTTCACCGACCCGGACCGTCCCGCGAGTAGTGTGTGCGTCAGCGCACATTCTCCGCGCGGCCGGGGCGAGATGGACGGGCAGAACGAAGGGTTGGACGAGGCGTTCGCGGGCCCTGTTGTGATACCTGCGAGACTCCCGGGGCTTCGACTTTACGACGCCAAAGCCGTCGAATCGGTGCCCGGAGCATCTGGACCGCTACTGCGACCAGGTCAACCGACGGTACATCTTTCACAAAGACTTGCGCCGCGGGTGATCTTCGGTCGCGACGACCTGGTCAGGGACGCGCCGGTCTCGCGGGTGGACCTGTTGTTGTGCCGCAACACCTTGATGTAAATGAAAGCAGAGATGCAACGTAATGTGTTGGGCCGCTTGCATTTTACATCGCCAGCGCAGGGAACCCAGTTTCTCGGCCACGCCGAGATGCTGCTGAGCCACAGCGATCGTTTCCCCCTGAGCCTCAAGCATCGGATCTTCCGCGAGGTGGCCGGCTCGTACAGCGGCCTGGATCACTACGACCCGGCGGCGTCGACGTACGAGCGGCACGGTCAGCTTGCCGGTCTGGTGACGTTGCGGGAATTGGCATTTCGAGCAAGGCCGGTGGCGCAGATCGTGGCGACCGGCGAGGACACCCTGGTGGTAATCACCCATTGTTCGGGGTCACCGCTATCCCCGCAGCCAACTCGGCGCGTCGCAGCTGCAGCTCCTGGGCCCGCAGACGCGCCAGCTCGCCGCGTGCAACCGCCGCCGACGGGCTCATCGATGACTCACCACCTGCTGTGCCACGCCGGCCAACGGGGTGTTGGAGTTCTGCGACAGTCGCTTGAGCAGCTCGAAGGCCTGCAACGCGTCGATGCCGAACCGCTCCATCAGCATGCCTTTTGCTTGACCGATGACGTCGCGGGAGGCCAGCGCACTGCGGAACTGTTCGTCGCGGCGAACCATGTGCCAGGCCAGCGCGGCGTGGGTCGCCAGGATCAAACCCAACTCCACCGCGTCATCGTCGAAAGCGTTGTCGGTCTGGGAGTAGAAGTTCAGTGCGCCGGTGCTGCCTTCACCGGTGAACAGTTCGAACGCCAGGATGGACCGAATCGGTGTCGTGGCCGCGACCTCCCGGCAATACGACGGCCAGCGCTCCTCAGAGCAGACGTCATCCAGGCGAACCACATGCTGTTTCCAGGCCGCGGCCAGACACGGCCCCTCGCGCTGCTTCCGCTGAATGTCGTCAAGCGCCGCCGGGTACGGGTCGGTGGCCGACAGGGTATGCACCTCACCGGTCGACGTGGTGAGCGTGACACCGGCATGCTGAGCACAGGGCATATGTGCCAGCAGGTTCACCAATAGCTCATCCAGCGCGCCCTCGGGTTCGACGCCCGAGCGCTGATTCAAGGTCTGCACCAGGTCCGCCACGTCGCGCATCATGTCGTTGCGGCTCGTCACCGCCATGTCGTCGCTCCGCCCATCTTCCCCAATAGATGCATCCATGTTCCTCCGATCATCCAGCCGCAGCAACCACTTCCAACGTTGCGTACGCCGATCCGGGCCGGAACCAAGCGGCTTGCCAGATAACGCTCAGGTGTTACACGGAGCGGGGGCCATCCCCGCGCCCCGGATGCCCGGGCCGCGATGCGCCCCGGCCCTGCTGGACGACCGTATCGAGCATGCCTCCCACCGCCGACGCCCCCACCGGAACCCCGCGCGCCACCGCCTCCAGTGGCACGATGCCGAAGGGCTCGTACCAGGGCGTACAGGCAACGACATCGGCAGACCGCAGCAGCGCTGGCATATCGGCGCGGGCGATGGGGCCGTACAGTGACACCCGTTCTGCGACAACGGGTTCGGCGGCCATCCTAAGCAGCCGGCAGGCTTCCGGAACGGTGTCGAGTTCGGCCCGCGGGGGCCCGCCGGCGATCACCAACTCGGCGCTGGGCACCGTGGTCAGTACCTCTATCACCGTGTCGAATCCCTTGCGTGGGAAGAACCTGCCAACCGCCACGATGCGCGGGCGACCCGAGTGGGCCGTGGTCGGACCGTGCAATGTTCGGAAATCATTGCGATCTTCACGGCAGTATTCCCCCGCTACTCCCGGCGCGGCATTGCGCCTCGATGACCTCATCCCACTGCCGCAGGAATCGGTCGAGACCGAAGTGCTCCATGGCGTAGTTACGGGCCGCCTTGCCCACCACCTCGGCCAGGTAGCGGTCGGCGACCAGCCCACTGAGGGCAGCCCGCAACGTGTCGATGTCCGCACTGACGACACCCGCCTCCGGGGGCACCACCATCGGCGCCATCGTGGCCGCCACCGCCACCACCGGCATCCCCAGGAACATGGCCTCCAGCAGCGACAGACCCAGCGACGTCCAGCGCGCGGTGTGCAGGTAGACCCGGCGGTGTGCCAGTTCCTTCATCAGCTGGTTGGTGCGCAGGTCCCCGTGGCCGACGACACCTGCGCACCGATGCGCCGGGTCGTTGAGGTCCTCGCTTCCGATCCCCCACACGTCGACCGGCACAGACTGCCCCAACGCGCCCAGCAGGTCCGCGCCGACGGTGCGCCACCGCCGCAGCGGTTCGTTGATCAGGGCACCGGCCGCCGCGATGTCCCCGGTATACAGATGGCCAGGGTCGGCGATCCCATGGTCGATGACCATGGTCGGCGCCCGGCCGTTGTCCCACATCAGCTGGTTGAAGGCGGTGACGTGGACCAACGGGATGTCATCGCGGTCGGCGATCGGGTGCAGGCTCTCCACCACGAACGGCCGCGGGGTGTTGTGCTCGACGTACACGGCAGGAACGTCGATCCCGGGCCGGCGGCCCAGCAGCCGCGCAGCCAATTCCAGCTCATGCGGTCGCTGCAGCACCACCAGATCGATCTCTTGGTCACGCAATGCCGTCAGCGGCACCTCTCGCGCCTGCGGCCAGTCGCGACCGCACAATCCGCGCCCGTCCGGATCGCCCGGGGCGTTGACCGGAATCAGGTAGCGGTGTTCGCCGGCGACGAAGGAGTCCATCCACGAGCCGTGCACGTGCCAGGCGAGCACCGAACGCCGGTTGATCTGCGGAGATGCCACAATCGGTTGTTACCCCAGGCGCCGGCGTCTAAACGTGGAAATGCCCCCCGAAACGTTTTGCTGCAAGGGAATTCGCGGACGGTCAGCAGATGCGCCGTTACCGAACCGTTGCACAGTGACGAGGATCGGCGTAGGTTCGTTAGCAGGTTGAGTTCACAGCCACCCGGAAAGACGCGTCACCCACGCTAGCCGGGGGCTTGCTCCCGGTATCTCATCCGTGAAGGTGTAACTCGCATCGACGCGATCCACAGTACGAGTTTCGACTGATGGAGTAATTCAATGCCCGCTTTAAAGACCGCCGGATCAGTGTCCCCGGCGAGCCGAATAAATTCTCCCCCCTCCGATACCTGGGCGAGCCGCACCGCCCGTTCGGTCACCCGCTGGGGCCGCTCCGGTGCCGTGATCAGCGTTCGTGGCGAGCTGGACGCCTCCAACGCAGACCAGTTGGCCGACTACGCGCAACGGTGCGCGGGCTACTGCGAGTGGCTGGTGCTCGACCTAAACGATCTGGAATTCGTTGGCACGGCTGCATTTTCGGCACTCAAGACGATCACCGACCGATGCGCCGAGGCCTTGGTCCACTGCACGACGGTTCCTGGCGTCGCGATGTCGCGGCTGCTGCGAATCTGCGACCCGGATAACGCCGTGCCGACCACCTCGTCTGTGGCCGACGCGCTGGTCGGAGTGGAGGGCTTCCAACGCGTCCACTAACCCTCACTGCCCCCGGCGAGTTGGCGTGCCCGCGCCTCACTCTCCACGGCCGGCCCTGAGCCGGGCAGTCGCCTTCCCGCGACTTCGGGGGTGAAGACCAGCGCGAGTGCTCCGATGGCTCCGGCGGCTACCAGCAGGTAGGCCGGGGCCATCGGATTACCGGTGCGGGCGACCATTGTCTCGGCTATCAGCGGCGTGGTGCCGCCGAACGCCGAGACCGATAGGTTGAAGCCGATAGCCAGCGCCCCGTAGCGCACCCGGGTGGGAAACAGGGCGGGCAGCGTCCCCGGCAATGTCGCATCGAAGCACAGCAGCATCAGCCCGACCAGTAGAACCCCGGCGAATGCCGTTGGATAGTTGTGGGCGGACCGGATCAGGCCGAATGCCGGAACCGAAAGAGCCAGCAGCATGGCACATCCCGTCCACAGCACCGGTTTGACCCCGATGCGATCGGACAACCGGGCCACCAAGACCACGGAGGCCATCAGAACCAACAGCGTCAGCACGATCAGCAACAGGCCGGCGGTGTCTGGAATCTTCGCGGTGGTCTGCAGGTAGGTGGGCAGATAGCCGGTGAGCAGATAGTCGGTGACGTTGTAAGTCAAGACCAGTGCGACACACAGCAGCAGGGGCCGCCACTGCTTGGCGGTGCGCCGCAGCTGCCTCGCGGCGGAGTCGTCGGGCTCATCGCGCCGACCGCCCGCCTGCTGATAAGCCGGTGATTCGTCCAGATGCAACCGGAGGTAGAGAGCGGCCAGCCCGAGCGGAGCGCTGAGCAACAACGGAATTCGCCACCCCCAACTGACCATTGCCTCGTCACTCAGCCGACTCTGCAGTGCGGTGACCAGCAGACCCGCGACGACGTAGCCGGCCTGCGAACTCAGCGGAAGAAATCCGGCCATCATGCCGCGCTTGTTGTCGGGGGCCTGTTCGCCGACGTAGACCATCGCGCCGACGTATTCACCGCCGGCGGAGAAGCCCTGCACCATTCGCGTCGCGACGAGCAGGACGGGGGCCGCGACGCCGATAGCGCTATAGCTCGGAAGCAGCCCGGTGGCGGTGGTGCCGAGCGTCATCAGCAGCAGGGTGGTGACCAGCACCGGTTTACGTCCGATCCGATCGCCGAGCGGGCCGAAGACCAATCCGCCGATGGGGCGCACCGCGAACGCTGCGGCCAGGGTGCCGAACGCGCCGATCAGGCCGCCGCCGCCCGGGTAGAACACCCGCGCGATGGTGGTGGCCAGATAGCCGTAGACACCGAAGTCGTACCACTCCATGAAGTTGCCGATGGCGGTGCCGCGGATCGAGCGCCGGACTTGGTCGGGATCGGCGACCCGGATCTGCTCGCGCCGCCAGCGTCCTCGGCGGTTCCTGCGGCCGGCCAGTGGGCTATCCCACGCGGCCCTGGAGCAGCTGACGAGCGGCGAAGTCGGCTCCCTGCTGAACCATGGTCGCGTCGTCGCCGGCGTAGCTGTCGTGCGCCGCGAAGTTCATGCCGTCGGAGCACACCGCGTCCTCTACCGCGCAGACCTGCAGGGTCTTTGCCTGATACAGGGGTCCGATCACAATAGTCGGCTCGTTGAGAAAATTCATCGCGCGCTCGTTGGGCATGGCGAACAACACCACCGCGGCGACGTGATCGGCGACGTCCGGATCGAGGGGTTTGGGTACCGTTGCCGGATCTACCCCGTCGGGTACCTGGGCAGAGGTGACGAAACCCATCACCGCGGCGCCTTGGGAGTAGCCACCCAGCACCATCTTTGTGTTGGGGCAATTGGTCGCGCGGGAGACGACGTGCGCCCCCGCGTCCCGTACGCCATCGACTCCGGTGTCCCACTGATCGGTGGCCGGGTAGTTGACCGCGTAGACGGCCGGGCTGTAGCCCAGGCGTGCGTTCAGCGCATTGAGGAACGCCTGCCCCGTCGGTCCTACGCCGGCCGGCTCACCGGTTCCGCGCGCGAAAACCACTTCGGTGTTGGGACAGGGCGCAGCCCGCGCGGCGGGAACAGCGGGGGCGAAAAGCATTGTGGCACCGGCGGCCGACGCAGCGATCGCCAGAGCGCCAAGGAAGGAGGTGGGGTCAAGCTCGGACATGTCGGTGTAGGTGCCCGCCGTGGCGCCGCCTCAAACAGCATGCAGGGAAATTTTTTTCGGTAGCGCTATGACGAACGCTCTGGACAACGTTCCCCCACTTTGTTAAGACAAGTAAGTCAGATATCTGTCTTCAGACTGCAGGGCAGCCATCCGCGGCATCTAGCAATGCCGACGGACGGACCCAAAGCCTCCGGGCCCTGTGTCGATCTCTCCCCTCTCGCACACCCGGCCGACGGGCCTTGGCGCTCTGGTCTGCGCGAAAGGGGAGAACAATGTGGAATGACCTAACGCGCCGGGTCGGCGTGGTCGCAACCGCGGCGGCGTTGCTGCCGGCATTGATCGGCTTAGGCGCATCGGCCCCGCCAGCCGGCGCCGCCGGGCCCGAGTTCCTGTCTGTGCCCTCGCCGAGCATGGGCCACAACATCACGGTGGAGTTCCAGGGCGGCGGGGCGCCGGCTGTCTACCTGCTGGACGGGCTGCGGGCCCGTGACGATCGCAGCGGCTGGGACATCGAGACACCGGCGTTCAGTGAGTACGCCGGCTCCGGGATCTCGGTGGTGGCACCGGTCGGCGGACGCTCCAGCTTCTACACCGACTGGTATGGGTCGGCCAACGGGCAGACTTACAAATGGGAGACGTTTCTGACCAGTGAGCTGCCGAATTTCCTTGCCGGGAAGGGCGTGCGATCCACCCGAAACGCCGTGGTGGGCATCTCCATGTCCGGGTCGTCGGCCCTCATCCTGGCGGCCTACCATCCGCAGCAATTCGCTTATGCCGCATCTCTTTCGGCGTTGTTGACACCGTCCAGCGGCAACGGGCCCACGCTGATCGGAATGGCGATGAATGACGAGGGCGGTTTTAACCCCCAGGACATGTGGGGCCCCTCCGGGAGCGCCGGATGGCAGCGCAACGACCCCACGGTCCAAGCCGGGCGCCTGGCCGGCAACGGCACCCGGCTGTGGATCTACAGCGGCAACGGCACCCCGTCGGAGATCGGCGAGGGAAGCCTGCCCGGCCAGGTGATCGAGCAGGTCGTCATGCAGAGCAACGTCGCCTTCCGCGACGCCTACACCGGGGCGGGCGGTCACAATGCGACCTTCAACATCGACGCTGCCGGAGTGCACAGTTGGGGCTACTGGAACGCCCAGCTGGTGGCGATGAAGCCCGATATGCAGGGCACGCTGGGAGCGGGAGGCCGAGTCTGACCGTCTGACAGGCGACCTGGCTCAGGACGGCCCTGCCCGCAACGCCGCCTGCACCGCCGATGCCACGCCGTCGAGCCAGGGTTCGCCGTGGCCGGGAAGTACGGTTTTTGCGCCCGTGTCGGCCAGCGCGGTCAACGAGGCCAGCGCTTCGCTGCTGTCCGCCGTGGCGGCACCCGAGACGATCTGCGGACCCGCCACGCCGGTGTAGGGATCCAGGGTGACCAGCGCGTCCCCGGAGATGAGGGTGCTGCGGTCTGCCAGGTGCAATCCGCAGTGCCCCAGCGTATGACCGGGACTGAACACCACCCGCGGCCGGCCGGGTACATCGAGCACGCTGCCCGCGCCATAGCAGGTGGTGTCGGTGATGCCACGCACCAACAGAGCGCCGGAAGCTGCCATCTTCGCCTGGTAGCGAATCGATCTCGGATAGCGCAGCGGATACATCAAGCGGCTGCGTTCGTGAGCATATCGATAGGGATGCGCGGCAAGGTACTGATCCGCAGCGTGCACCCACACCGGCACCTGCCACCGCTGACGCGCCCGTCGGGCCGAGCCGACATGGTCGAAATGCGCGTGGGTCAACACCACGGCTGCCACATCTTCGGCGGAGCGCCCGAGTTGACCCAGGGCCGATTCGATGTGCCTGAAGGTGGCCGGTAAACCGGTGTCGACAATGGTGACACCGCTGTCATCTTCGATCAGATAGACGTTGACCGCCGCATGTGCCAGCCGGTGGACTCCGTCGGCGACGTTGCGCTCAAACACGGCCGGCACGGTGGATCAGTACCAGTAGCGTCTGCCGCCAACCGGGCGCCCGACCGCTCCCAGCAGCCAGAACACCGCTCCGACGACCAGCAGGACGATCCCGATCGCCCACAGGACGTAGACGTTGAAGACCAGCCCCAGGATCAGCAGCAACAACCCGAGGCCGATCACGAGTCATACCCCAGGATCGCGTCACGGGCCCGGTCAATCATCGAGGCAAAGGGCCCCACCAGCGCATTGGCCAGCGCGCTTTCGACCCCCGCGTGCGGCCTGGTCGGCGCGATCGCCTCAGCGAGCTTGACCGCCCGCTGCAGCCGCTGCAGCTCGTCGTCGCTGAGTTCGGCCTGCAACTCGGAGAATTCCTCGTGTTCCTCGTGTTCGGCGTGGTCGATCACGTCGTCGCGCAGTTCCCGCAGCTTCTCGGTGAAGAACTCCGAATCGACGTCGACGTCCTCCAGCTGGGCCAGCATCGTCTTGGCCTGCTTCTCCTCTTCCAGCCGCGCGCTGATCACCTCACGGCCGTGGTCGAGTTCGCGGGCGGCCCGGGGATGCACGATCCCCTCTTCGGCTGTTTCATGCACCGCCAACAGCCGGCGCAGCCGGATGAAGGACTCCTCGCGTTCGTCCCCGGCCGCCAACAATGTCTCGTCGAACAGCGTCTTGATGCGCTGGTGCTGCTCGGTGAGGAAATCGACTACGTCACTCCTGCTGTGCAATGTCGTCTGTGCCATGGCTTTGGGCTACCCCGACCAGATGGGGGCAAAACCCGCGCCGGGCCTTATGCCACCACCCGGATGTGTTCCAACGACGAATCGGCGGCGTCGGGCAATGCCATCCCGGCCGTCAGCCCGGACCGCAGATAGTCGATGACCGCGCTGTTGAGGCGCTCGCCGGGCACCACCGCCGGCACACCGGGCGGGTACGGCGTGATCTGTTCGGCCGCGATACGTCCGGCGGCCTGCGACGCGGCGACCATCTCGGTGCGGCCGAAGAACGCGTCGCGGGGTAGCTGCACGGTCTCCAGTTGAATCTCTTGCGGCGAAGGCAGACGGATCGGCGGCGGTGGTTCGAAAGCGGTTGCGGCGCTGCGCCAACCGGTGAGCGCATCAAGCAGCCGGTCGGCGGTTCCGCGGTCATCGGCAAAGGACAGGGTGGCCAGGATGCGCCGGTGATCGGCCAAACCCACATCGAGGCGGCGTTGTTCGCGCAGCCAGTCGCGGGCTTGATAGCCCGACGTCCCGGTCGCCGACACATCCACCAGCACCTGCAGCCGATCCAGATCGTGGGATGCCTCGGCGCCCAACAGGACGTCCTCGAGCACCTCGACATCGGGAATCTCCGCGATATGCCGACGCACGTCACGCGCCCGCTTGCACGCGGCGTCCAGCAGTTCGCGGCCGTGCCGCACCATCTGGCGCCGCCAACCGTCCAGCGCCGCGTAGATCGGCACACTGGGGCTGGTGGTCATCAACAGATCCGCGCATGCCGTCAGTCTTGCCCGATCGATGAGATCACCCTGGAGGTGGTAGACGGAGCCCTGCTCGAATCCGGCGCCCATCTTGTGCACGCTGACCACGCAAACGTCCGCACCGGCGTCCATCGCCCAGGTCGGCAGGTCCCCGTGGAAAGGCAGGTGCGCTCCCCAGGCTTCATCGACGATCAGCGGTTTGCCGCGCTGATGACAGATCTCGGCGATGGCAGCCAGGTCCGCGCAAGTGCCGTACGGCGAGGGACTGACGATCAGCGCGCCCGCGGCATCGGGATTCTCCTCCCAGGCACCGGCGACCCGATCGGGTGACGGCGGGTGGCACAGATGCCGTTCGGCGTCCCAGCGCGGCGTGATCCAGCGGGGCTGGATTCCGGAGAAGATCAGCCCGCCGACAATCGACTTGTGGCTGTCACGAGGAAGCAGCAGACCCCCGGAAGAGCCCCCGGCGACCGCCATCATGGCCGCGCGAACCGACAGTGAACTGCCGCAGGTGGAGAAGAACGCCGTTTCGGCACCGACCGCGTCGGCCATCAACTGCTCGGCGTCGGTCAGAACGTTCCCGTGCGCCTCCCAGTCGTCCAAACCGCCGCGGGCGAGCACGTCGGCGCGGAAGAGATCGCGCCCCAACGTGTCGCGCACCGATTGGTCGGCACCACAGCCCTGGCGGTGTCCCGGCGGGCTGAAGCCGTACCGATCCTTGCGTTGGTAATCGGCCAGGGCTTCCAGCACAGGTGCTCGGCGCTGATCCATCGGCGGGCCGCCTGCCCGTCAGCGCCTAAAGGCGATCATCAGCGCCAACAGATCGATCCCCAAAAGCGCCCACCCGGCCACCGGCACCAGGAACCCGCGCCGGCGGCCCGCCGTGACGAACGAAGCCAGGATGGTCAGTGCGGCGATGGCCGGAGCGCCGTAGTACAGCAGGCCGAAGACCACGCCGCTGGGCCCCAGGTCGGGGCAGTCGGCGGTGCTGCAGGCGGCGGTACTCATCACCGCACCCATTGCGACCACCATCACCAACGCGGCTCCCGCGGCGGTCAAGAGCGCCGACACCCAGTTGACCCAGAGCCGCGCACGACGGTTGTCGGTCTTGACCGGCACCGGCATCGGCTCTGCCATCACAGCGTCGCCCCGCGTACCGCGAGCTCCTCCACCAGGGCATCGCAAAAGGCCGGCAGGTCATCGGGTTTACGGCTCGACAACAGGATCGACGGCCCGCAGTCGCAGCGCACCAACTCCTCATCGACCCAATCGCCGCCCGCATTGATGATGTCGGTACGCACACTCGGCCACGAGGTGATGCGCCGGCCGGCAACAACACCGGCTTCCACCAGCGTCCACGGACCGTGGCAGATAACAGCGACCGGTTTACCGGCCTCGAAGAATTCCCGGACGAACGACACCGCGCGTTCATCGGTGCGCAACTGGTCAGGGTTGGCCACCCCGCCCGGCAGGACCAGCGCATCGAAGTCGTCCGCCGAGACATCCTTGACTTGTCGATCGACGCCGAATTTGTCGGCAGGATCCAGATGGTTGAAGGCCTGAACGGGCCCCTCGGCTGTCGACACCAGCATGGGATGTGCACCGGCTTCCGCCGTGGCACGCCACGGTTCAGTCAGCTCTACCTGTTCGACACCCTCGGGCGCCACCAGAAACGCGACCCGTCGTCCTTCCAGCGATCCGGACATGACCTCTCCTTTCCATGCTGCGGACAGCGCGCCCAACACCGACCGGCATACCCGGCCCCCCTGGCCCACAAACGAAGCGGTGTAGGAGGGCGCGTGTGGGGGTACCCGGCGGTCATGAATTGGCGGGCCGAGTTCGGGACGGCAGTGGTCGGCATACTGGCGTGTGCCGGCTGCGCAGCACCGGGCTCGCAGAGCGCACCGCCAGCCGTTTCAGTGCAGGTGCAGATGCCGCTACACGCACCGGTGTGGTCCTATGCGACTGGGGCGCTGCTCGCCCTCACCGACGACGGGCGAGTGGCGGCAGTCGATCACCCCGCCAACCCCGACACGGTGGAAACCCGGTGGTCGGATCCACTGGACGCCGGACGAAACATGCAAATCAGTCGCGCCGATGATCGGACCGTGTTCGTGCCGCAGCCGGCGCGCAACCGAGTAGCAGAGGTCGAGTTGACCGGCCT
This sequence comes from Mycobacterium sp. P7213, assembly GCF_900604305.1. Classification (NCBI taxonomy): domain Bacteria; kingdom Bacillati; phylum Actinomycetota; class Actinomycetes; order Mycobacteriales; family Mycobacteriaceae; genus Mycobacterium; species Mycobacterium sp. P7213. Next base: position 136,536 of record NZ_UWOA01000001.1, on the reverse strand, counting down.
GCGCCAAGTCGGCGACATCGACGCCGGGCCCGCTCCCGCCTACCTGGCCGAAGATGCCGGGATGCGGGTGCTGCTCGCGTTGTCCGCCGACGGCGCGACGGTGACCCCGGTGGACGAGTTGGGTCTACGGAAGCTGCCGAGCGCGCAGGTGTCGGCGGGCGGCACCGGTGTGATCGACGGCGCCAATCGCGGCCGCGCGATCGAATTCCACGTTTACGGCCCCGACGGCGTCTCCTACTTCAAGGGGCCGTCCTCACCACCGGAGCCGCGCGGCCACTACGACACAACCGTTTTCGCCGCCGCGGGTGACGGTACGGCGGCCGGCCGGGTGTATCTGACAGACGCCCGGCGCGACACGCTGTACGCCGTCGAGGCCTCACGCGGCGGGGACGGCTTGGAACAGATCGGCCGGACTCCGGTCTCCTCGCCGATCCGCTACCTCGGCTCCGACGACACCCGGGTGTATGCCGCCACCGACACCGGCGTGACGGTCTTCGAGTCGGCAGCCTTCACCGGCTATCCCCACGCCAGCATCCCGGTGCTGCGCGTCATTGACTACCGGGCCGGTCTACCGTCCGGGCCGGCCCGGTCCGCCCCTCTGTCCGGCATGGCGATCGGCCCTGACCGGATATATCTGACCCTGCGGGGCCAGCCGGTCGTGGCCAGCGTCGCCAAACCGCGGCTATGAGCACCATCGACATCGACGACGACGTCGCGGTGCTCACCGAGCAGCTGCGCGCGCTTCAGGATCTGGGGCAGCACAGCGAAATCGACGACGAACAGGTCTACGACCTGAGCATCCGGTGGGGCACCGCGATGGCCGGGCGGCTTCGCCGATTGGTGTATTACCACAGCCGTGGTCTGCTCGGCGACGACGCCGAGCGCCGCTTTGCGGTGGTCTGCGAGGAGCTTCGCGAGGTGGCGGATCTGGTGAAGCGATTCGATCTGGCCCGCCCCGACCTACCCCGCTGAATGACTCTGCGTCCACGGCGCAAGCGCGCGAGTTCACCCCGCCGTGGGCGCAGGGCCGACGCCGGGCAGCTAGCCGAGGAATTCCTGGTATCGCAGCCGAATCGCGGCTCGCGGTTGCGGGCAGGAGGGGTTACGGCAGGTCAGCGCGATGAGGTAGGCGTCATGCTCTTCATCGAGGAACAGGAAACCCAGGTACAGCGCGCGCCCCACCGTGAAGTCGGTTCCACCACAGCCCGCACAGTGCCCGCCACGTACCATGACCAGTTCCGATACTCGATCACGAGCGGCCTGGCCCACCTCGATCAGTTCCGGGCGGGCCTCTTCGAGTGCTGTCATGTCAGATCTCCCCGTCCATGCTGTAGTAGACGTTGTCCTCGCGCCAGCCACCGCGTCCCTTCCCGATGTGGGCGTAGTCGTCGACGAACTCGATCTGGTTGATCCACTTGACCATTTTGAAGCCGACCTGGGTCTCGGCCCGCAGCCGCAACGGCGCACCGTGCTTGATCGGCAGCGGCATTCCGTTCATGGCGTACGCCAGCAGCATCTGCGGCTTATGGGCCAGCTGGAGATCGAAGACCTCGTAGAACTGGCCCTCGCCCTCCGCGCTCGGCTCGTCGGTGCTGTTGTCCTGCATGCTCATAAAGCAGATGTAGCGGGCCTGCGGCATCGGCCGCACCAGATCGACCAGGGCGCCCAGCGGAAGACCGGTCCATTCGCCGATAGATGTCCAGCCCTGCACACAGTTGTGCAGCACCCGCTGGGTCTGCGGCTCCGCCAGCGCGCGCAGTGCGGTCAGATCCAGTGTCACCGGTCGCTCCACCAATCCCCCGACCCGCAGGCGCCAGTCGACGAAGTTGTGCACCGCCATCACCTTGTAGTGCTCGGCGGTCGGCGGCTTGCCGTTGACCCGGTGCTCCGCGGACAACATTCGCTCCGGGTAGTTCTGCCGGGAGTCCAAGCGGCGCAACAGCCCCTTGCGCGGCACGGCGATCAGGGCCCCGAGCACGCGGCGCACCGACGGCGGGTTGCGCTGACTCCACACCGTCGCCGCGACGTGGATGGCGACGATCGCCGCCACGATGAGCAACGACAGCGCGGTCGCCAGATACACGTTGCGGACCGACCCGAAGATCATCAAGGCGGTCAGTCGGCCCCAACCCCAGAAGAACAGCATCGACAGGTGGATCGCGATGAACACCATAAACGCCACCAGGCCGAGGAAATGCAGGCTGCGGGCGGCCTGCCGGCCGCCGAACATCCGCACGTATCGCGGGAACCGTGCCTCGATCGCCGGTGACTGCGCGGCACCGGTGAGTATCTGAAATGGCGCCAGGCCGAAGATCACACCGGCGTAGGTCAGCTTCTGAATGGCGTCCAGCGGTTCGCCCGGCAACAGCGGCGGCAGGTTGAAACTGGCGTAGGTGACGATGTCGTTCCACGCCTCGGAAAGGATCGACCAGGAATACGGCCAGTACCGGTGCCACTGCCCGGTCACGAAAAGCAGGATGTAATAAGACACTCCGACCAGAATCCAGCCGATGACCGCGGCGAAGTGCCAGTGCCGGCCCATCCCCAGCTCTTTGTGGCCGGGCAGTGCGATCAGCGGGTGGTAGTCCTCCTCCTCGTCCAGGGTGTCGTAAAGCCGGTCGGTGGGCATCGTCTTGCGGGTGAACCGGGCCCATTCCGTTCCGGGCGCGCTGTCGGCGTGCCAGTACAGCTTCGGATGGGTGGACAGAATCTCGATGCCGCTACGCAACAGCAGCGTCAGGAATAAAACGTTGAGCCAGTGGTCGATTCGTAACCAGGCCGGGAAGTCGAGCGTCATCAGTCGTACCAGTCTGTGCGCTGCCCGAACGCCACGTTGACCCCGGACAGCACCGTCAGATACAGCCCCAGGAAGCCCCCGGCGCATGCCAACGCGAGGTTTCCTGGGGCCAGGTCCCAGCGCCCTGTCAGCGCCGGCAGGCCCGGCAGGCTCACCAGGCGGCTGATCGGATAGCCGATCACGAATGCGGTGCACAGGGCGCCGCCGGCCCACCATCCCACGGTCGGCACGATGTCGTTGATGTCGATCCAGGTGAGGCCGCTGGTGACGAGGCAGCCGGCGATCAGCGCGACGCAGTAGGCCTGGAAATAGCCGGGAGCACCGATGGCGGTGGCCAACAGGTAGGCGTGTACACCCGCCATGCCCAGCAGCGCGGCGTCAGCGGCCAGCGTGACAGTGCGCGGCAGGTTGAACGCGATGCTTCTCATTGCGGGTCTACCCTGCAAACTTCGATCCGGCCGCCGACTTCCCGGCATTGCAGGGCCGGCTGGCGTCCGGTGGCCGGCCCGCGCAGCAGCGCACCGTCGCAGACGTCGAAGCGTGAGCCATCGCACGCGCCACCCACATGTCCAGGCAGAACGGGCAGGTCAACAGCTCCCCCAGGCTGTGACGCCACCCGCTGGAGTGTCTGGTCTGCTCCATCACCTCGGCGGGGCCGCCGGTGCCGGTGTACTCGGTGAAGGGCGCGCGTAGCGGGCTGGTCACCGCATCCTTAGCCAACGTGCGAGACAGCTTGTGGGTCCCCAGCGTCACCGTCAGCAGGTCGGCGGCCGACCAGCCCGGCGGCAGGCGGCGGCCGGTGGCCGCGGCGGCCACGGTTACCGCCGCGACCAACCCGCCATAGACCAGCAGCACCATCACGTATCCCCCCAGCGGACGCGGGTTGTCGCCGCGGTACGCGTCGGCCTCCCGCTTGGCCGCGTCCGCAAGGGTGCTGCCGGCCCCGGTCGATTGAGTCACCGCTCAGTACTTGTCACAAGTCTTGGCGATGGGCCCGACGAGGTTGACGTACTGCGCCGCCTCCGGCACCGCCTGGGCCTGCTCAAGCATCTGCTCACGCTGCGGCGGCGGTGAGGCGAGGAAGTTCTGCAGAAACGACTGCGCCATCGGTGCCGCATTGAATTGTGCTGCGGCATCAGGTGATTGAGCATTCATTGCCGCTACCACCTGGGAATAGCTGCATGTCGTGTTCACCGCAGGGTTCTGCGACCATTGGCTTGGCTGGCCCGGTTGGCCCGGTTGGACCGGCTGTCCGGGTTGGGCCGGTTGAGTCGGCTGCCCCGGCTGGGCCGGCTGGGTCGGCTGGGTCGGCTGGGTAGGCGCGGCGTTTGCCAGTCCGGTGCCGCTCGCCAACGCCAGCGCCATGCCGCCGGCGGCGGCAAGCCTGGTCAAAGACGTTGTGATCATTGGATTCTCCCCTTCAATCCTGCAATTCACGTTTGCCACATGTTCCGTCGACGACGGCACCGAACTAGGCTTGCCGTTTTCGCCCGGGCTAAACCACGGTTTGCCCCTCGGTTGTATTGGGTATCGAACGAATTGCTGTGATTACTCGGATTCTCACCGTGGCGATGCTGTCTGGCTGGACGCTGTTGTCTTCGCCGGCCGGCGGCGAAGCGGTCGCCGCCGGCTGCCCGGACGTCCAGGTGGTGTTCGCGCGCGGCACCGGCGAACCGCCTGACGTCGGATGGATAGGCCAGCAGTTCATCGACGCACTGCGGTGGCGCACCTGGGGTCGCCAAGTCGACGTCTACCCGGTCAACTTTCCGGCCGTACCCGATTTCGGCCCGTCCGCCGCCGGAGTCACCGACGCGGCCGGCCACATCCGCGACATGGCAGCGGGTTGTCCGAGTACCCAGCTGGTCCTTGGCGGGTACTCGCGTGGCGCTGCGCTGATCGGGTACGTCACCGAAACGACGGCCGGTGGGCTCGCGGACCCACTGCCGCCCGAGGCGGCGGACCACGTCGCCGCCGTGGCGCTGCTGGGAAGGCCGTCGGAGGCCTTCCTGAACTCCATCGGTGCGCCACCGGTGACGGTGGGGCCGGGCTACGCGGCCAAGACGATCGATCTGTGCGCGCTCGGCGATCCGGTCTGCTCGGCGGGCGGCGATGGCGCGGCCCACGCGGCATACGCGGCTAACGGCATGACAGCGCAAGCGGCCGACTTCGTCGTCGAGCACCTGGTGCAGCCGGGAAGCAATCCAGGTCAGTCGCTTTGACCGTCAAGCCGGGCCGCGCGGCGCGCCGGCCTGGCGGGCACCGCAACCTGCATGACCATCGGTGACTAGCCGCCCCCGGCAGCGGGTATGCCCCGGCCATGGACGAGGGATCTCCGCTGCTCGAACATTTCCCGCCGCAGGTATTGCGCCAGTATGCGTTGATCGCAGACGGTGAGCGCGGGATCCTGGTCGGGCCACGAGGCGACTTCTGCTGGATGTGCCTGCCCCGATGGGACAGTCCGGCCGTGTTCAGTTCGCTCCTCGGTGGGCCGGGGGTCTATGCCGTCACCCCGGAGTTGCGCTACGTCTGGGGCGGCCGATACGAGGAGCGATCGCTGATCTGGCGTTCTCGCTGGGTCACCACCGATGGGATCGTGGAATGCCGCGAGGCCCTGGCCTTCCCCGGGGACATGCACACGGCCGTGGTGTTACGCCGCATCCAGGCACTCGACCGGCCGATGCGAATGCAGGTCGCGCTCGACGTTCGCGCCGAGTTCGGCGCCACCGCGATGTCGGAACTGTCCTGCGAAGGGGGGCTCTGGACCGGGCGGTCGGGGCCGCACCGTTTCCGGTGGACGGGCGGCGCCGAGGCCCGTCGCGCCGCCGACGGGTCGCTGCGCATGGTGCTCGACGTCGCGCCCGGACGCGATCACGACCTGGTGCTGGAGTTGTCCGATCGCGAACTGCCGGCGCAACCGGTGAGCGCAGACCTGGCCTGGGACGGCACCGAAAACGCCTGGCAACAAGCTGTTCCGGAGATCACCGGCACCCTGGCCGACGTCGATGCGCAACTCTCCTATGCGGTATTGCGGGGCTTGACCAGCACTGGCGGCGGAATGGTCGCGGCCGCCACGATGTCGCTGCCGGAGCGGGCCAGTGAAGGGCGCAACTACGACTATCGCTACTGCTGGATTCGCGACCAGTGTTACACCGGACAGGCGATCGCCGCCGCGGGCCCGCACCCGCTGCTCGACGACGCCGTCCGGTTCGTCACCGAGCGCGTCCTGGACGACGGACCTGACCTGCGACCGGCCTACTGCGTCGACGCCACGATGGCGCCGCCGGAACACGATCTGCCACTGCCCGGCTACCCGGGCGCGGCCGTCAAAACCGGCAATTGGGTCGGCGACCAGTTCCAGCTCGACAACTTCGGCGAGGCACTGCTGCTGCTGGCCGCCGCAGGACGCCTGGACCGGCTCGACAGCACCCATTGGCGTGCGGTGCAGGTCTTGGTGGACGCAATCGAAAAGCGTTGCGCCGAGCCAGACGCCGGAATCTGGGAACTGGACGACCAACGCTGGGCCCACTCCCGGCTGATGTGCGCCGCCGGACTGCGCCGAATAGCCGGCGTGGCGTCATTGGCCGAAGGTGCCCGCTGGCAGCAGCTGGCCGACAAGCTAGTCAGCGATACCAGCACGGACTGCCTGCACCGCGACGGCAGGTGGCAACGCGCGCCGCAGGATTCCGGAGTCGACGCGGCCCTGCTGCTTCCGGCCCTACGCGGAGCCGTCCCTGCCGATGATGCCCGCACCCTGGCGACGCTGGCCGCGGTGCGCGACGAGCTCACCCAGGATGGCTTCGTCTACCGCTACCGGCCCGACCAGCGCGGCCTCGGGGAGGCCGAAGGGGCGTTCCTGTTGTGCAACTTCGTGATGGCGCTGGCAGATCATCAGCAGGGCAACAACCTTGCCGCACTGCAGTGGTTCGAACGGGGCCGTACCGCGTGCGGCCCGTCCGGACTGCTCGCCGAGGAGTATGACGTCGGGCAACGTCAGTTGCGCGGCAACCTGCCGCAGGCGTTCGCGCACGCCTTGCTGTTCGAGTCCGCGCACGTGTTGGGCAACTCCATCACGGCTCATCTCATGGCTTGAGCACGACCTTCACCGCGCCGTCGCGTTTCTCCTGAAACATCTGGTAAGCCTGTGGCGCCTGCTCCAGTGGCAGTTCGTGGGTAGCGAAGGTGTCGACACCCAACGGGTCGTCGTCGGTCAACAGCGGCATCAGCGCGTCCACGCGCGGCTTGACGTTGGCCTGCCCCATCCGCACCGTGATCTGCTTGTCGAACAAAGTGAACATCGGCAACGGGTCGAGTTTGCCGCCATACACACCGACGATCGAGAGGGTGCCGCCGCGGCGCACAATATCGATCGCGGCGTACAGCGCGGCGAGCCGGTCGATACCGGCCTTGTTGATCAACGGTCCGGCCACGGCGTCCGGCAGCAGCGAGCTGAGCTGCTGCACGGCCTTGGCGCCGGCGGAGCCGTGCGCCTCCATACCGACAGCATCGATCACGGCATCGGTGCCGCGGCCGTCCGTGCGGTCACGAATCACCTCACCGATATCGGATACCTCACTCAGGTCGACGATTTCGATCCCCCGCCTTGCCAGCCGGCCCAGCCGCTCAGGCACCAGATCCACGCCGATCACCCGGGCCCCCTGATGGGTGGCGATGCGGGCCGCCATGTCGCCGATCGGTCCGAGTCCCAGCACCGTCACCGAGCCGCCGTCGGGTATCGCCGCGTAGTCAACCGCCTGCATCGCGGTCGGCAGCACATCGGACAGATACACGAAACGCGAATCCGGCGGCCCGTCGGGAACTTTGATGTGGGTGTATTGCGCCTGCGGCACGCGCAGGTACTGTGCCTGCGCGCCCGGAACCTGCCCGTAGAGCTTGGAGTAACCGAACAGGGCAGCGCCGGTGTCCTGCTCGCGGACCCGGGTGGTGTCGCATTGGGTCGGCAGACCGCGTTTGCACATGCAGCAATGCCCACAGGCGATCTGAAACGGGATGACCACCCGGTCACCGGGTTTGAGATTGCTGACCTCACCACCGACCTCGGTCACGATGCCGATCGGCTCATGGCCCAGGATGTCGCCGGGATCCATGAACGGACCGAGCACCTCATAGAGATGCAGATCCGACCCGCAGATGTTGGTCGTCGTCACTTCGATGACGGCGTCGGTCGGCTTCTCGATCACCGGGTCGGGGACCGTGTCGACCTGTACTTTGCGCTTGCCCTGCCATGTGACTGCCCGCATCGGGTCGCCTCCGTCGTATCGCGCGAACACCGCCGGGCTACCCGCCCGCAGCGCGGCGCAAACACGCGTCGACTGGGTCCGAGTCGCACGTTTAGCCGGGGTGCCCACGGGTACGCAGCCGTCATCGATTCAGCACCGCTATTAGGGAGCCAACATGTTCGTGCACAACAAGGAGATGCAGTTCGAGGTCCGGGTCGAACGGCCCGATCCACGGTTCGCCAACCTGTTGCAGGAGCAGTTCGGTGGTGAGAACGGTGAGCTCAAGGCGGCGATGCAGTACTTCACCCAGGCGTTCCTGCTGCGTCGCAAAAACCCGAAGATGTATGACCTGTTCATGGATATCGCCACCGAGGAGCTCAGCCACCTTGAGATGGTCGGCTCGCTGATCACCATGCTGCTCGACGGCCTCAACGACGATCTGAAGAACGCCAACGAGCGCTGCGATTGGATGCCCGCGGTGGCCGGCCGCGACGGTCGCGAGCAGATCATCCACCAGGTTGCGCTCAATCCGCTGCACTTCGTGGAGACCGGCGGCGGCCCGCACGTCAGCAATGCAATGGGCACACCCTTCACCGGGGCGTACATCAACGCCAATGGCGACCCGTCGGTGGACCTGCGCAGCAACCTCGGGGCCGAATCACGGGCCAAGGTGGTCTACGAATACCTCAAGCAGTTCACCGATGACCCCGGCGTTCAGGACACTCTGACCTTCCTGATGACCCGTGAGGTCACCCACTTCCAGCAATTCACCGCCGCGCTCAACGAGCTGCCGGTCAACTTCCCGCCCGGCCAGGCGCCCGGCGACGAGCGCTTTCAGAACGTGGCATTCAACATGTCCGAAGGCGAGACCAGCCGGGGACCGTGGAACCAAGGCCAGGGCCCGTGGCCCAATGGCATGGAGTGGGACTACGTCAAGCGCCCGTCCCGGGATTGGCTCGGTGGTTCTGTACGGAAAAACCTTGGGCCGCAGGATAACCCGGAGGGCAGTCCCGCTGTGGACGCCGACAAGCCCTTCGCGCACCAACAGCACACCGCCACCGCGTAGCCCAGCCTGCCGGCGTCGCGGCCGCACATGGGAGCCACATCTATGACATACCGTCCTGACGAACAGCCCAAGAACAAGACGTCCTCGGAGAGCACCGTCGACCGCCTCGAGAAGAAGGTCGCCGAAGAATACGGAACCGAATCCAGGGCACGCGAAACGCCCAAACGTGGCGTCCCGGACGAGCCGCCCGATTAGGCGCCCTCGTCAGCTCTTAGGCGCATCGGGCGGATTGTCCGCCACCCGCCCGCTCAACTGGTCGCGCAGATGGTCGACTATGGCAGCGGCCATTCCCACGGTGTTCTGGGCCAAGCCGCCCGATGGGGCATTGGGATGTGGCCGGGTCGGCGCGATCTTCTTGGCGGTTTGCAGCTTGTCACCCAGCTGCTCAAGATCGTCTGCACTGACCGCCCCTTTGAACCGCGGCCACACCACATTCTCTTCGTAACTGATGTGCTCCCTTGCCACCGTGACGAATTCGCTCAGCGCCCGGTGATACTCGAGTTCACCCGGCTGACCGTCCTCAAGCTCCTGCAGCAGCACCTTGCCCGCTTCCTCTTGAGCGATCGCGTGGTCCGCAAGATCATCGCCATCTTCGAGGGCCGCGCGGACCGCCGGCCAGAACAGCTGTTCCTCGACAGACTCGTGCTGGGACTCGGCGATCACCAAGTTGGTGACCATGGTCGCCAAGCCGCTCTGCTGCGCCCCGTCGCCCTGCGGCGCGCCGTCGAGTACCTGCAACATGCCCAACACGCTCTCGTGGTCGGCGCGAAGAAAGCTCAATGCGTCCACGGGTTTCCTCCCCTCGCTGGCGGGTCCGGATCCGACCCCGCTTGGTCGCATACCCGCCGGGATAGGACCGAAACCCGCGCTCCTTGGCACCCGCACGTTTCACCACCGCCTCGCGGGGTACTGATCGACCATGACCTCGTTGTGGCTCGCCGACCGGATCGAGACCTCACCGGCTTCGGCCGCCGAAGATGTGCCCGGTGTCGCCGACGTGGTGGTGGCGGGCGCCGGCATCACTGGTTTGATGACCGCGGTGCTGCTGGCGCGCGCCGACCGGCACGTGCTGGTGCTGGAGGCCAGGACGGTCGGAGCCTGCGCGACCGGGAACACCACCGCCAAGATCAGCCTGCTGCAGGGCACCCAGCTGTCGACGGTCTCGGCGAAGCAGGGCAAAAGCCTGGCCGCTGCCTACCTGGACGGCAACCGCGCCGGCCAGGACTGGCTGCTGTCGTTCTGCGCGGCTGCCGGAGTGCCGATCCAGCGGGAGGACGCCTACAGTTTCGCCCAGTCCGAGCGTGGGGTGGCGGCGGCGCGGGCCGAGTTCGAAGCCTGCCGCGCATTGGGTCTGCCGGCGACGTGGGAGGCGCACGCTGACGTACCGTTCGACTACCACGGCGGTGTCCGGCTGATCGAACAGGCACAGTTCGACCCCATGCCGTTCCTCGACGCGCTGCGCGCCGAGCTGCTCGGCCGCGGCGGCCAACTTCTGGAACACACCCGGGTAAAGCAGGCTTCCAGCAACCGGCACGGAGTTCGACTGGAAGTCGGCGGCCCGCACAGGCAGGCCGAAGTGCAGGCCACTCAACTGGTGCTGGCCACCGGAATCCCGATCCTGGACCGCGGCGGATACTTTGCCCGCGTCAAACCCAGCCGGTCCTACTGCATGGCGTTCGACGTGCCCGGCGAAGTCACCCGGCCCATGATGATCTCCACCGATTCGCCGACGCGGTCGCTGCGCTACGCCCCGGTCAACGGCTCGGAACTGCTCCTGGTCGGCGGGGCGGGCCACACCGTCGGCCGCGAAAAGCACCCGACGGATGCGCTGGCCGAACTCGAGTCGTGGGCGGTCCGGCATTACCCGGGCGCCATCCGCACGCACCTGTGGTCCGCGCAGGACTACGCACCCGTCGATGAGCTGCCCTACGTCGGCCCCATTCTTCCGGAGAACGAAACCATCTACGTGGCAACCGGGTTCAACAAATGGGGCATGACCAACGGGGCGGCCGCCGCGCTGGCGTTGTCGGGCCGACTGCTCGGCAAACGACCGAAGTGGGACCGAGCGTTCGCCAGCTGGAGAACCAGCGAGCTACGCGGCCTGCCGACGGCCCTGGCAGCCAATCTCTCGGTCGGCCTCAATCTGGCGAAGGGCTGGATCACGCCGACGGCCCACATCGGCCAGCAATGCCTGGGCACCGACTCGGGCGTGGTCAGCGGACCCCCGTGGCGACTGCAGGCCAAGTGCCGGGTGGACGGCGTTGAACACCGCCTCTCCCCGGTCTGCCCCCACCTGGGTGGCATCGTCACCTGGAACGACGCCGACCGGGCCTGGGAGTGCCCGCTGCACGGGTCGCGCTTCGCTCCCGACGGGACCCTGCTGGAAGGCCCGGCCACCCGCGGCCTGACCGCCGGCAGCTGAGCAGCCGCCGACGAGCAGGCCTATTGCAGCTGATCGCGCAGCTTAGCCAGCGATTTGGCCAGCAGGCGCGACACGTGCATCTGCGAAATGCCAACCCGCTCGGCGATCTGGGTCTGGGTCATCGATTCGAAGAACCGCAGCACCAGCACCGTGCGTTCGCGCTCCGGCAGGGCATCCAGCAAGGGCCGCAACGCCTCCCGATCCTCGATGCGGTCCATCCGGGCGTCGACGTCGCCGAGGGTGTCGGCGATCGAGCGGACGTCGTCCTCGTCCGAGCTGCCGCCGCCGTCGATCGACAGCGTGTTGTACGAGCTGCCCGCGACCAGTCCTTCGACCACCTCGTCGCGGCTCAACTCAAGCTCGCCCGCCAGCTCGGAGGGGGTCGGCGCCCGCCCCAGGCGTTGCGACAGCTCAGCTGTGGCGACGCCCAACCGAAGATGCAGCTCTTTGAGCCGGCGGGGCACTTTGACCGACCAGCTGTTGTCGCGGAAGTGCCGGCGGACCTCGCCCATGATCGTCGGAACCGCGAACGAGACGAAATCCGAGCCGGTTTCGACGTCGAAGCGCGTCACGGCGTTGACCAGACCCACCCGCGCTACTTGAACCAGGTCGTCCCGCAGCTCTCCGCGCCCCTCGAACCGGCGAGCGATGTGGTCCGCCAGCGGCAGACACCGTTCCACGATCTTGTCTTTGCGGTTCCGGAAGTCGGGCGAGTCGGCGTCATATTGGGCGAGCTCGCGAAACATGTCGCCGACGTCGGCGTATTCCGATCCGGACTGTGAGCCGCTGCCGGCGGCACGCGGGCTCACCGCCCGGAGTCCGCCCGGCGGGTTGTCAACGTGACACCGAATACCTCACCCGCACCGTTGGAGTCGTGCCCGTCCCGGAATGCCTCGACGTCATCGACCAGCGAGGTGAGCACGTGCCAGCTGAAGCTTCCCGGGGTCAGTACGCCGGCCCCGTCACCGGCTGCCGACGCCTGGACCGTCACATGGTCGTCGTGTGGGTCGATGACGACAGACAGCATCGCGCCGGGGGCGGCGCTCCGGATCAGCTGGGTGCACAGCTCGTCGATCGCCAGCCGCAGATCAGCGACGGTGTCGACGTCAAGATCCTCGTAGGTGGCGATCGCACCGACCAGCATGCGCACCACCGCCAGACTTTCCAGCCTGGGCTTTACCCGCAGTTCGACGGCCCGCTCACTGCAAGAACGCTGAGCCCGGTCACTGTCAATGTCGGTCATGAGGCCTCCCGGCGAAATCGGACCGAGACTACTGCTGCGTGTCAATCGACTGCTCACCACCCTCGCCTGCAGGCACCCTCGCGTATTCCGCCTTCAGCCGACATCGTCAGCACCCAACGCCGGCTGCCCGGAGATCAGTCATGGGATGTCTGTACCCGATCACCGGGGAACTCAATCATCGATCTCGCACATCGGCCACAGCGCGGCCCGGCCGGAATACCGGCCGGGCCGACTTGACCCCTCGGGTTAACTCGTGGAGGGCTGCTGACGCAGCTCGGCGTGCGCCAAGTGCCACTGATGGTTCACCCTGCCGATCCGGCGATGCTCGAGCAGCAGCCACACCGTGCCCAGGGCGGCGGCGAGAACCGCGATGACCGCGACCTCCACACCCTGCCGGTCGTGTCCGGTCCCGAATGCGGCGAGGCAACCGATACCGGCCACCATGCCCACCACCAGCAGGGAGTAGCCCGGCCAACCCAAGACGTCGATCATGGCGCGGCCCGCGTGGGGCCGCGTCGTCCGGACATGGTCGACGGGGTCATGAAACGTGTCGCCCATTGCAATTCCTCCTCCTGGACAGCAACCCGGAGCCGCCCCAGAAGTCAACCCATGTGACGTGACCCGTCCGCGACCCGAAACTATCGTATGCCGATACATTGGGCGGGCGCCCGGTTTGCAGGATGTTCACAGTCATACAACAGCGATGCCGATGCCAATGCTCGGATCACTCCACCCCCATGATCGGCACCGCGCTGACCAGCAAGACGACCAGCATCAACGTCAATAGGAACCATCCGGCGCCCTGCCAGCCCCACCAGGTACCCCGCGCGCGCCAAACCCGGTAGGTGCGCACAAACGCACGCAACCCACCGGCGGCCAGGATCACCGGGGCGCCGACGGCGAGAACGGTCCGGTAGGGCCGTCCGCACCCCGCCGTGACCGAGTGCGGTTCGCAGGTGCCCACCCACAGCACCGCTATCACGACAAACGCCAGCGCGGTGGCGGTGATCATTCCGGCGAATCGAGCGGCCGCGCGGACCTCCTGGTCCTCCTGGCCCAGTCGGTCGCCACCGGGCGTGGAGCGCGGCGGTGTGCGCGGTGTCACATCTCCTACCGTCCGCGCTGATCAGCTCTGCGTCAAGGCGATTCATCCGCCTGGGTCCACGTTTGGGCGCACGGTTACCCGGGAAGCCTTGCCGTTGTGGCGGGCCTCTACACCGCGGGGGCTGTCACAGAATACGAAGGGAGCACCTATGTCGGACGACAAGAACAGCGCTACCGAGGACGGCATCCGCGGCGCCGTGGAGGGCGTCAAGGGCAAGGCCAAGGAAGCACTAGGGGCCGTGACCGGCAACGACGAGCTGGCCCGCGAGGGCCGGGCGCAGCAGGACAAGGGCGAAGCGCAGCGCGACGCCGCCAAACACCAAGCCGAGGCCGAATCGGCCCGGGCGGGTGCCAAGGCAGCCGAGGCGCGCGAGCAGTCGCACCAGTAGCCCGAGGGGAAGGCAGGCCCGGTCCGCCTGGCGGGCCGGGCCTGTCGCCGCGTGAAGGGGTTACTTCTTGGGTGCAGCGGGTAGTAAAAGCCTTGAGGCTGCATAGCATCCATGGGTTGGAGCCAGGCGATGGAGATCGTGTTACTGACCGACCGCGACGAATTCGCGGGGTCACTGTCGGGGTTGGCTGTCTTCGGGCATTCGATCGTCCGCAGGCCGCTGACCGTCACCGCGCGAGCCGACTGCCGTGACGCGAAAGCCGTACTGGTGGACGGCTGTGTTGATGTGACGGCAGCGCGGGAGAGCTGTCGCAAACTCGGAGCCTGGGCGCCGTCGGCCGCCGTCTTGGCCGTCGTCGCCGCCGACGACTTCCCGTCAGTCGGCCTCGACTGGCACGTCGACGATGTCCTGATCGCGACCGCGGGTTCAGCCGAGGCGAGCGCGCGGCTGCGCCTGGCATTGGCCCGTCGGCGCGAACCCGCCTCTAACGCGGTGCATTTCGGCGCCTTGGTCATCCACCCGGACAGTTTCAACGCGTCACTGTCGAATCGCGATCTCGACCTCACGCTCACCGAATTCAAACTGCTCAGCTACCTGGTACAGCACGCCGGCCAAGCATTCACCCGGGCCCGGCTGCTGCGCGAGATATGGGGCGGCGAGGGCGGCCGTCGCAAAGTCGACGTTCACGTGCAGCGGTTGCGCGCCAAGCTCGGCGCCGACCACGAGTCGATCATCGACACGGTCCGTGGCGTCGGATACATGGCGCCGGAACTGCCCCAGCCGCAATGGGCCATCGCCAACTGAGAGAGCCAGACACCATGACAGAGCAACCCGATTCCGATTCAGCGGCCACCGACACCACCGGCGACGACACGCTGCCGCCGAGCGAGGCCACCGACTCCGACGAGCTGCGCGACGACGACGGCGACGCAACCGTCGGTCCACCGGACGCCTGGCAAGCCGCCGACAGCGAGACCGCGCACGAGTCGTTGGACGCCAAACTGGCTGCCGAGCAACCCGATGTGGCCGGTCCTGACCACGATCCCGACGAAGCTGACGAAGCGGTAGGGGGCGGTCGACACCGAGCGCAGGTGTCCGGCACCCCCGAAGACGGCGACTCGTTCTTCACCGTCGAGGAGTGAACTCGGTAGTGGTTTTCGCAGGCCGGATCCGTCAGAACATCACAACCAAAGCGGCCAAGTCGGCCAGCAACAGCGTCCACCCGCACGCCCAGACCACCATCCCGCGGGGATGCGTCGCCAGGAAGAAGGCGAGGAACAGCGTCAGCGCCGCTACGCCGGCCGCTCCGTGATACAGCACGCCGAACAGCGAGCCGTTCACCTTCAGGTCCGGGCACGCCGCCCTGTTACACAGCGCGGTGCCGGACACCCTGGCCAGCGCGAACGCCATCAGCAGTGCGGCGGCCGGTGCGGTCAGCAGCGACAGCGCCCAGTTCACCCACGTCCAATCGCGGGGTGGCGCCTCGGGCGGCGCGGCGCCTGCCGCGCGCGGGTGTGCATCGGCGAAGATCGGCCGGACCGCCGTCGCACCGTCATCCAGAATGATCATCCCCGCCTCCGATCACCGAAATCACCGAGTCCGGATACCCTGCGGCGACGAGCCCAAAACCGCAGCGCGGGAGCATTCCGGCCGCGAACTTGGCACCATGGCTGGGTGAGCCCACAAGACCGAGGAACCCCGGCGTCGCTGGCTCGGTTCTCGGCGCTAACCCGGGACTGGTTCACCGGCACCTTCACCGCGCCGACGCCCGCGCAAGAGCAGGCCTGGTCGGCGATCGCCGACGGCCACAACACCCTCGTGGTCGCCCCAACCGGGTCCGGTAAGACGCTGGCGGCTTTCCTGTGGGCACTGGATCAACTGACCGCGCAGCCCGGTCAGAGCACCCGGGTGCTCTACATCTCGCCGCTCAAAGCGCTGGCCGTCGACGTCGAGCGAAACCTGCGCACTCCGTTGGCCGGCATCGCCCGGATGGCCGCCCGCCGCGAGCTGCCCGCTCCCGGCATCACCGTGGGTGTGCGTTCCGGCGACACCTCACCGGCGCGGCGCCGCGAGTTGGTCGCCAAGCCGCCCGACATTCTGATCACCACCCCGGAGTCGCTGTTTCTGATGCTGACGTCGGCGGCGCGGGAGACGTTGACCGACGTGCGCACGGTGATCGTCGACGAGGTACACGCGGTGGCGGGGACCAAACGTGGTGCGCACCTGGCACTGTCCCTGGAACGCCTCGACGCGATGCTCGAGCATCCCGCTCAGCGAATCGGGCTGAGCGCCACGGTACGCCCGCCCGAAGAGGTCGCCCGGTTCCTGTCCGGGCAGTCCCCCACCACGATCGTGACTCCCCCCGCCGCCAAGACGTTCGATCTGACGGTGCAGGTCCCGGTGCCCGACATGGCCAATCCGGCCGAGGGCACCGTCTGGCCCGAGGTCGAAGAACGCATCGTCGACCTGATCGAGGCCCACCGGTCCTCGATCGTGTTCACCAACTCGCGGCGGCTCGCCGAGCGACTGACCGCTCGGCTCAACGAAATTCACGCAGAACGTTACGCCGACTCCACGGAGCCGACCGCACCCCTGGCACGAGCTCACCACGGCTCGGTATCACTGCAGACCCGAGCCGACGTCGAGGAGGACCTCAAGAGCGGCCGGTTGCGCGCGGTGGTGGCGACCTCGAGCCTGGAGCTGGGTATCGATATGGGTGCGGTCGACCTGGTCATCCAGATCGAGGCACCGCCGTCGGTGGCCAGTGGCCTGCAGCGCGTCGGCCGGGCCGGACACCAGGTCGGCGAGATCTCCTCGGGCGTACTGATTCCCAAGCACCGGACCGATCTGATCGGCTGCGCGGTCGCGGTACACCGGATGCTCGCGGGCCAGATCGAGACCCTGACGGTACCGGCCAATCCCCTGGACATCCTGGCTCAGCACACGGTGGCCGCGGCCGCGCTGGAGCCACTGGATGCCGAATTCTGGTTCGACACCGTGCGCCGCAGCGCCCCGTTCGTCACTCTGTCGCGCGGTGTCTTCGAGGCAACATTGGATCTGCTCTCCGGTAAATACCCCTCGACCGAATTCGCGGAACTGCGGCCACGTTTGGTATATGACCGCGACACCGGCACCCTGACTGGCCGGCCCGGCGCGCAACGGCTGGCCGTCACCTCCGGTGGCGCCATCCCGGACCGCGGACTGTTCGCGGTGTACCTGGCGGGCGCGGAAAAGCCCTCCCGGGTCGGCGAACTCGATGAGGAGATGGTCTACGAGTCGCGTCCCGGCGATGTCATCTCGCTGGGCGCCACCACCTGGCGGATCACCGAGATCACGCACGACCGGGTGCTGGTAGCGCCCGCCCCCGGCCAGCCAGGCCGACTGCCGTTCTGGCACGGCGACGGTGTCGGGCGGCCCGCCGAGCTGGGTGCGGCGCTCGGCGCGCTCACCGGCGAGCTGGCCGGGCTTGACCCAGAGTCGTTCGACAAGCGCTGCGCGGGCTTGGGTTTCGACGATTACGCGGTCGACAATCTGAGGCGGCTACTCGACGATCAACGTGCCGCTACCGGGACGGTACCCACCGACACCACGCTGGTAGTGGAACGGTTCCGCGACGAGCTCGGTGACTGGCGGGTGGTCCTGCACTCGCCGTACGGGCTGCGCGTGCACGGGCCGTTGGCATTGGCGGTGGGCCGGCGACTGCACGAGCGCTACGGCATCGACGAGAAGCCGACGGCCTCCGACGACGGTATCGTGGTCCGGCTGCCCGATACCGACTCCGGTGCAGAAGCCCCCGGCGCTGAACTCTTCGTGTTCGACGCGGACGAGATCGAGCCGGTCGTCACCGCCGAGGTGGGCGGCTCCGCCTTGTTCGCCTCCCGGTTCCGGGAATGCGCGGCCCGGGCATTGCTGTTGCCCCGCCGGCACCCCGGCCGGCGCACACCGCTGTGGCAGCAACGCCAGCGGGCCGCCCAACTGCTCGACGTGGCCCGCCGATATCCAACCTTCCCGATCGTGCTGGAGACGGTGCGCGAATGCCTGCAAGACGTCTACGACGTCCCCGCGCTGACGGCGCTGATGGCGCAGATCGCCCAACGCCGGGTGCGAGTGTTCCAAGTCGAGACCGCCACCCCGTCCCCGTTCGCGGCGTCACTGCTGTTCGGTTACGTCGGGGCGTTCATGTACGAAGGCGACAGTCCGCTGGCGGAGCGCCGCGCGGCGGCCTTGTCCCTGGATCCCACGCTGCTGGCGCAGTTGTTGGGCCGAGTCGAGCTGCGCGAACTGCTCGACCCCGACGTGATGAAGGGCCTCACCGAACAACTGCAGCACTTGACGCCGGAGAAGGCCGCCCGCGATGCCGAAGGGGTGGCCGATCTGCTGCGGTTACTCGGTCCGCTGACCACCGAAGAGGTGAGTGCCCGCGCCGCGGGCGCGGCGGTGGGCGGTTGGCTGGAACACCTGTTGGCCACCCGGCGGGTGCTCACGGTGGCATTCGGCGGGCACCGCTGGTGGGCGGCGATCGAGGATATCGGGAGGCTGCGCGACGGCCTCGGGGTAGCGGTGCCACCCGGGGTGCCGACCGGCTTCACCGACCCGGTTGCCGATCCGCTGGGCGACCTGCTGGGCCGATTCGCCCGCACCAGGGGGCCGTTCACCACCGGGCAGGCCGCAGACCGATTCGGGCTGGGTGTGCGGGTGGCGGCCGATGCGCTCGGTCGACTGGCCGCCGACACCCGGGTGGTGCGCGGCGAGTTCGCCGATTTCCCGGACTCCCCCGGCGAACAGTGGTGCGACAGCGAGGTGCTGCGGATCCTGCGGCGCCGGTCACTGGCCGCGCTGCGCTCGGCCATCGAACCGGTGTCACCGGCCGCCTACGGACGTTTCCTGCCGGCCTGGCAGCAGATCGGCACCCCCGACGCCACCGCCAGCGGTGTCGACGGGCTGGCCGGGGTGATCGAGCAACTGGCCGGCGTGGCTCTGCCGGCGTCGGCGGTCGAGCCGTTGATCTTCGGCCCGCGGGTGCGCGACTACTCACCGGCCATGCTCGACGAACTGCTGGCTTCCGGGGAAGTGCTGTGGTCCGGCGCCGGCGCCCCAGCCGGCAGCGCCCCGGCCACCGACGGCTGGATCAGCTTTCACACCGCGGATTCGGCGCCGCTGACGTTGACACCGGGGACACCGATCGAATTCGGCGACGCGCACCGGGCGATTCTGGACGCCCTGGGCGGCGGCGGCGCCTTCTTCTTCCGCCAACTGTGCGGTGACGCCAGCGAGGCGGAACGCAAAGCGGCACTGTGGGAACTGATCTGGGCTGGATGGATCACCGGCGATACCTTCGCTCCGGTGCGCGCGGTGCTGGCCGGCACCCGACGCGCCACCCCGGCGCACCGCAGCAGACGCCCACCCCGGCTCAGTCGTTACAGCGTCGCCCACGCCACGGCCCGCGCCGCCGACCCGGCAGTGGCCGGACGCTGGTCGCTATTGCCTGCCCCACAGGAGGATTCGACTCTGCGGGCGCATCACACCGCTGAGATGCTGCTGCACCGCTACGGCGTGCTGACCCGCGGGGCGGTCGCCGCCGAGGCCATACCCGGCGGTTTCGCCAACGTCTACAAGGTGCTGACCGCGTTCGAGGATGCCGGGCGTTGCCAGCGGGGCTATTTCATCGAGTCATTGGGCGCAGCGCAATTCGCGCTGGCCTCCACCGTGGACCGGCTGCGCGGCTATCTCGACAGTGTCGACCCGACCCGGCCCGACTACCACGCGGTGGCGCTGGCCGCCGCCGACCCGGCCAACCCGTACGGCGCGGCGCTGAGCTGGCCGGCGCACCCGGGGGCGGCCCGGCCGGGTCGCAAGGCGGGTGCGCTGGTGGTCCTGGTCGACGGGGAGCTGGCATGGTTCGTGGAGCGCGGCGGCCGGACGCTGTTGAACTTCGCCGGCACCGCCGAGGCGCAGCGTGCGGCCGCCGGGGCGCTGACGCGGCTGATCAGCGACCGGCGGGTCGACGGGATTCTCATCGAGCGGGTCGACGGCGTGCCGGTCCTGGAGTTGCCCGACTCGCCGACACTGGAGGCGTTGACCGAGGCCGGGTTCTCCCGTACCCCGCGCGGATTGCGGATGCGCTGATGCCCGAGGGGGATACCGTTTTTCATACCGCCACGGTGCTGGCCGCCGCGTTGACGGGAAAGACCTTGACCCGCTGCGATATCCGGGTTCCGCGGTACGCCGGTGTCGATCTGAGCGGTCGGCGCGTCGACGAGGTGATCAGCCGCGGCAAGCATCTGTTCGTCCGGGTCGGACCGGCCAGCATCCATTCGCATCTGAAAATGGAGGGCAGCTGGCGGGTGGGGCGACGTCCTGCCCGACCCGGCCCGTTCGATCATCGGGTACGAATCATCTTGGAGGCGGGCCCTGTTCGTGCCACCGGTATCGACCTTGGTGTGCTCGAGGTGCTGGACCGCCACCAGGACGACGACGCCGTCGCGCACCTGGGGCCGGATCTGCTCGGCGCCGACTGGGATCCGGCGGCGGCCGCCGCACGGCTGGTCGCCGATCCGCAGCGTCCGCTGGCCTCGGCGCTGTTGGATCAGACGGTGATGGCCGGGATCGGCAATGTCTACTGCAACGAGTTGTGCTTCGTCGTCGGCTGGTTGCCGATGACACCGGTCGCCGAACTGAAGGATCCGCGTCGGCTGGTGTCGCGGGCACGCGAGATGTTGTGGGCGAACCGGTTGCGCTGGTCGCGCTGTACCACCGGCGACACCCGACCGGGCCGACAGCTGTGGGTGTACGGCCGAGCCGGCCTGCCGTGTCGGCGATGCGGTACCGGTGTGGTGTCCGACCGCAACGGCGAGCGGATTCAGTTCTGGTGCCCGTCCTGTCAGCGCTGACGCCGAGAACTTCGGGCCGCTGACAGAACCGAAGCCGGCCAGCTGTCTTGCTGGCCGGCTTCCGGCTGTGCTGTGAGGACTACCCGAGGGCGCGGTCGATCACGGCCACCCTCCGCAGCCCACACCGGGCACGCAGCCCCCGCCGCCGCCGGGACCACCCCAACCGGTGGGGCCGCCCGGGATCTGGCCGCCGCCACCGCCAGGACCGCCGCTACCGGTCGGGCCGCCGGGAATCTCGCCGCCACCTCCGCCGGGGCCACCGCCGCCGGTGGGGCCACCCGGAATCTGGCCGCCACCGCCACCGGGTCCGCCACCACCGGTCGGGCCACCGGGCTCGCCCGGGTTTTCGGGGCCCGGCCCGCCGGGTACCGGCTCAGGTGGGGTCTCAGTCGTGGTGGTCGTTGTGGTGCTGGTCGTGGTCGTGGTGGTGCTGGGTCCTTCTTCGTTGGTGCCGCTGCAGCCGGCTGCGACCAGCGCGACTGCACTGCCGAGCACCGCGATCGTCATCTTGCTGTGTGCCTTCATCAGAATTGGACTCCCCTCTGCTCCGGTCGTGCCTTCCTGTACCCAGGACTGCCGCCGCCGAAACCCGGCGCCCAGCGTCAGTTCGTGTCGAGGTCTCGTTCGCTCACGAAGGCGCGGGGCCGGCCGCTGAATGGATCGTCGAACTCCAGCCGGTGGGCCAGCAGCCGCAAAGGCTGCGAGAAGTCGTCCGGTGCAACATCGATGAACTGCGGATACAGCGGATCGCCGTCGATCGGGAGACCGAGTGAGGCCAGGTGAACGCGCAACTGGTGGGTGCGCCCGGTGCGCGGGGTAAGCCGGTAGCGGCCATCACCCACCGACTCGACCCAAGTCTCGGCGTTCGGCTCACCGGGTTCCTCACGCGCCTGCAGCCGACCGCGTTCCTTGATGATCCGACTGCGCACCAGCTGCGGGAACGCGACGGTCGGCTCGGCGGAGGACCGCGCCAGGTATTGCTTGCGTACCGCGCCGCGGGCGAACAGGGTCTGGTAGGGCCCGCGCAGCTCTCGGCGGGTGGTGAACAGGAGCACCCCGGCGGTGAGTCGATCCAGCCGGTGCGCCGGGCTCAGCTCCGGAAGGTCCAGTTCGCGCCGCAGCCGTACCAGCGCGGTCTGGGCCACATGGCGGCCACGCGGCATGGTGGCCAGGAAGTGCGGCTTGTCGACCACCACCAGGTCGGCGTCGCGGTGCAGCACCGGAAGGTCGAACGGTACCGGCACCTCGTCCGGCAAGTCGCGATACAGGTACACGTGCGACCCGGCCGGCAGTGCCGTCGTGTCGTCGATCACTACCCCATCTGCGGTAACCACTTCGCCCGCAGCCACTTTCGCCGCCGCAGCTGCACCGAACCGGGAATGCAGCTCGGCGGCGACCGGGCCGCCGAGCAGGCGCAGACGTGCCGGCCCCAAGCCGTCGCGTACCGGCAGCGGGGCGGCCCGGCGACGCGTCATCGCCGTTGCAGATCGAAGGACGGCGCGCTGTCGGCGAGTCGACTCGCGCCGGCCGACGATCCGCGGCCGAAGAGCGGGGGGCGACCAGACGTCAAGGGAGAACCTTTGATTCGGTGACGGAGAGCCAGGGGCACGGGCCTCGACGCTGAATGACGGTCTCGTTCAGCGGTACGCCGGCGGGCAGCCGACCTGCCCACCGTACCGGGGCCGACAGCCATTCCGCCAAGTCAGCGGGCCCGGGTGCAGAACGGCACATCGGCCACAACCGTCGGGGGTTGTGGCCGATGTGTCTAATTCGGCGCGGACTACTCCGGCTCAGCTGAGGCCGAGCATGCTGAAGAGGCCCAGGTCACCCAGGAAGTCCGTCAGCGTGGTGGCATCGGTCACCGCGGTCGCCCCGGTGCCTAGCAGGGCGGTCAGCAGGGCTCCCAGCGTCTGGTCGCCCAGAACTCCGCTGCCGTCCGGGTCGGCGAGTGTCCCGCCGACCACCATGCTGTCGATGAACTGATCCCAACCGGCGCCGAGCTGGGTGGAGGTAATACCCAGCAGGCTCGCGATGGTGGCGTCGGTCATCCCGTTGGCGTCGAGCATGTCGTTGATCGAGGTCGTGGCGTCGATCCCCAACATGCTGTCGAGCAGGCTTGCCAGGGTGTCGGTCGGCGACAGGTTAAGGAACGGTAGGTCCAGCAGGCCGGCGTATTGGCCGAGACCGAAGTAGCCCAGCAGCGTGCCGATTTCCGTGGCAGCCCCGTCACCACCGATGAAGCCACCGATCAAGCTGTCGATCGGAATCGAGCCCAGGGGGTGCCCACCGAACTCCACATCGTTGAGCAGCGCGGTGAGGTCGGTGGAGAGCAGGCCCAAGGTGGCGTCGTCCAGCGTCATGCCGTCCGGGTTCAGCGCAGCCAGCAGGGTGGCGAGGCTCGAGGTGGTGGAGATGCCGTCGCCGAAGATCCCCAGCACCTGGCCCATGTTGCCGAAGTCGATGGCGTTCAGCAGGCTCTGCAGGCTCTCGGTGAACGTCGGGAAGGTGTCGGCGGTGAGCACGTAGTCGTGTTGCACGGAAGCGGTGAGGCCGGCGGTAATCGTCGGCGCCGCGGCGGCGCCGCCGAATAGAGCCGCACCAGCTAATGCGGTTCCAACCGCGAGCGCGCCGGCTTTAGCCACAAAGCCGCGCCCCTTCTGGGATCGAGCATTAAGACGATGCGATTACCACATCGGCATTAACTTATTATGAGCTCAGTCTTGTATCAACGGTTTTATGGGCCGTTCTTCCGGATCCAGCAACGCCTACCCACAGCAAACTTCCAGTTCATCCCAACAACTGTGAAAACTGGGCAACGACCTTTGACGATGCCCGGCAGGGCGTAAGGCCGCCCGCGAGCAGCAAGAAGCTCAGCGTTTTCTCAGCCTTTTCATCCCAGCCGGTCACGCCCTACGTCAGATCGATGGCGAATGGCGCTTAACATAGCTTCATAACAGTCAATCGGTATGGAATTTACAGGGCAAAAATACTTGAGCTATTTTGCGACATGGAACGAAATTCCTGCACAACGCGCCCTATTTTATAGACAGCAAATTCACAGTGCGTTTATCGCGCATTCAGTACAGACAAAAGCCACGCCCGGCCTGCGGGGACAGACCGGGCGTGGCGAGAGGGGTCGAGCCGCTAGGGGGTCAGCAGGCCGAAGGCTTCCAACAAGTCGGTGACCAGTGTGTCGCCGGTGATCGCCAGGGTGCTGCCGTCGGGCAGAAAGCTGGCCAGGAAGGTGCCCAGGCTCTGCTCACCCCAGGTTTCGCCGGAGGGATCGAGCAGCGTCCCGCCGAACGGGAGGCCGTCGAGGTACTTGTCCCAGGTCTGCGCGGGATTCAAGCTGAACAACAGCGCCAGCGTCGCGTTGTCCATGGTGGTGCTGTTGGTGGAGCTGACCGGCAGGATGTGCAGGTACTCCCCCAGCGTGTAGGCGCTGCCGGCCAGAACGGTGGTGGCGCCGAGGCCCGAGTACGCGTGTTGGGTGATGTCGGCGGTAGGAACGGTCAGTATCGCGCTCAACCAGTCGACCAGCGAGCTGTTTACGGTCAGATCGGGATGGCTGGTGATATTCAGCAAGGCGCCGCAGGTCAGGGTGCAGTCGTCGACGTTCAGGTTCTCCAGACCCAGCGCGTTGATCATGCCGGCGAACTGACCGAGCAGAGTTCCCAAGCCCACCGCGTTGGCCAGGTCGGTCAGCGAATGCGCACCGGCACCGTCGCCCAGAACGACATCCACCAGCTCACCGAGGTCCACGCTGCCGATCGGCACGCCGTCCACCAAGAACAGACTGCCGGTGCCCAGCAGCGACTGCACCGCGGCGTTCGAGCTGTAGAGCGGCTCTGTGAGCGAGAATCCGAAGAGGTCGGCGATGCCGGCCAGGGTGGTGGAGTCGGGATTGAACGAGGCCAGCAGGGCCGATACATCCGAGCTGACACTCAGCGGCGTGCTGGTCCCCGGGACATTGCCCAGGGCGGCCAGCACCTGATTGAGATCCCCCAGCGACATGGTGTCCAGCAGGGCCTGCAGGCTCTGCGTGAATGTCGGGTACGCCGTCAGCACCACTTGGTGCTGCGTCGAGGCGGTCGACGGGCCGGGGAGCTGCGGGCCGCCCGCACCGGCACCGAGCAGGCCGGTCCCGGCGACCACGGCGACGGATAGCGCGCCCCCCAGTACGGACAGCGGCGAGAGCGCCACACCCCGATTCCACCCGCCATGACCCGCCCCTTCCCCGCGCCCGGATCCCGCAAGTGATCCAGCTCATGGCAGAAAGTAGCCCTGTCCGAAATGTGTGCCAAACAGATGTGAACGCTGATATCAGCCTAAAAGGCCGGAATAATTCCTAGAATCGTACCCACAGTAATGACATCCTGTTCAGGTAAGCGGAATCGGCTCCAGAATTTCGGCCCGCGCCTCGGGGGCGCTGACGCGCAGCGCATCCGCCGACGCGTCGTCGGGCTGTTCCTGCGACAGGATCTCGGCCTCCACCCGCGCGGTGTAGTTGGCCACCTCCCGCTCGACGGCCGCATCGTCCCAGCCGAGCACCGCCGCCATCACTTCGGCGACCTCGCGCGCACAGTTCACCCCACGGTGGGCGTACTCGATGGAGATCCGGGTCCGCCGGGCCAACACGTCTTCCAGATGCAAGGCACCCTCGGCGGCGACCGCGTAAGCGACTTCCACCTTCAGGTAGGTGGGCGCCTCGGCGATCGGGTCCAGCAGATCCGGTTGTCCGTCGGCCAACGCCAGCACGTCATGGATCAGCGAGCCGTAGCGATCCAGCAGATGCCGCACCCGGTAGGGGTGCAGGCCCTGGTGGGCACCCACGTGTTCGGCCTGGTTGACCAGCGCGAAATAGCCGTCGGCGCCCAGCAGCGGCACCTTCTCGGTGATCGAGGGCGCCACCCGCGTCGGGATGTACTCGGCGGCGGCGTCGATCGCATCAGCGGCCATCACCCGGTAGGTGGTGTACTTGCCGCCGGCGATCGCCACCAGGCCCGGCGCCGGAACCGCGACCGCGTGCTCGCGCGACAGCTTCGAGGTGTCGTCGTTCTCCCCCGCCAGCAGCGGCCGCAGCCCGGCGTACACACCTTCGATGTCGGCGTGGGTCAACGGCGTGGCCAGGGCGGTGTTGACGTGGGTCAGGATGTAGTCGATGTCGGCCTTGGTGGCCGCCGGATGGGCCAGATCCAGGTTCCAGTCGGTGTCGGTGGTGCCGATGATCCAGTGGGTGCCCCACGGGATGACGAACAGCACCGACTTCTCGGTCCGCAGGATGATCGCCGCTTCCGAAACGATCCGGTCCCGCGGCACCACGATGTGCACGCCCTTGGAAGCCCGGACGTGGAACCGACCGCGCTGGCGCGACAGCGCCTGGATCTCATCGGTCCACACCCCGGTGGCGTTGACCACGACGTGGCCGTGGACTTCGGTAACTGCACCGTCCTCGGAGTCGCGGACCCGCACGCCGGTCACCCGGTCACCTTCGCGCAGTAGCGCGACGACCTGGCTGGAGGTACGGATCACCGCCCCGTAGTGCCCCGCGGTGCGCGCGACGGTGAGGGTGTGGCGGGCGTCGTCGACGACCGTGTCGTAGTAGCGAATCCCGCCGATCAACGCGCTGCGCTTCAGTCCCGGGCACAGGCGCAGTGCGCCCGCGCGCGTCAGATGCCGTTGCGCGGGAACAGATTTCGCCCCACCCAGTTGGTCGTAGAGGAAGATCCCGCTGGCCACATACGGGCGTTCCCACCACCGCCGGGTCAGGGGGTACAGAAACGGCAGTGGCTTGACCAGGTGCGGCGCCAGCGTGGTCAGCGACAGCTCGCGTTCGTGCAGTGCCTCGCGCACCAGCCCGAACTCCAACTGCTCGAGGTAGCGCAGTCCACCGTGGAACATCTTCGAACTTCGGCTCGACGTCCCGGCGGCGAAGTCACGCGCCTCGACCAGTGCCACCTTGAGGCCACGGGTGGCGGCGTCGAGTGCGCAGCCGGCGCCCACCACCCCGGCGCCGATCACCACTACGTCGAACTGCTCACTGCCCAGTCGTTCCCAGGCTCGTGCTCGTTGGTCCGGTCCCAGCGTGCTCACGTGTGCCAGGCTACGTGGCCGCCCGCCCCGACACGCTGTGACGCTCGGTTCAGCACTGCTGCTCAGTCGAGGTCGTCGTGCGTCATCAGCCGGCGGGCCGCTTCGGTGAGCGAGCCCGACAGCGACGGATAGACCGCCAGCGTCTGGGCCAGGTCGGCCACCGTGATCCGGTTCTGCACCGCCAGCGCGATCGGCAGGATCAGCTCGGAGGCGATCGGGGCCACCACCACCCCGCCGATCACCGTGCCGGTGGCCGGCCGGCAGAACAGCTTGAGGAAGCCGTAGCGCATCCGGCTCATCTTCGCCCGAGCGTTGGTCTGCAACGGCAGCATGACGGTCCGGGCCGGAACCGTGCCGTCGTCGATCTGGGACTGCGGCACCCCGACCGCGGCGATCTCTGGCCGGGTGAACACCGCGGCCGCCACCGTACGCAGCCGGATCGGAGCCACCGCGTCGCCCAGCGCGTGATACATCGCGATCCGGCCCTGCATGGCCGCGACCGACGCCAACGGCAGCAGGCCGGTGCAGTCACCGGCCGCGTAGATCCCGGGTACCGACGTCCGCGATACCCGGTCCACCTGCAGGTAGTTGCCCGGCGCGAGCTTGATCCCGACCCGCTCCAGGCCCAGTCCGGACGTGTTGGGCACGGAGCCGACCGTCATCAGCGCATGGCTGCCCGCCACGGTGCGGCCATCGGTCATGGTGACCAGCACCCCGTCGCCCTCGCGGGTCACGGAGGCGGCCCGGGCGTTCTTGACCAGGGTCACGCCGCGTTCGGCGAAAACAGTCTCGAGCACCCGAGCGGCGTCGGGATCCTCGTGCGGCAGCACCCGGTCACGGCTGGCCACCACCGTCACCTTGACGCCGAGTTCGGTGTAGGCGTTGGCGAACTCCGCGCCGGTGACCCCCGAACCCACCACGACGAGGTGCTCGGGCAACGTGTGCAGGTCATAAAGCTGGCGCCAGGTCAGGATGCGTTCGCCGTCCGGCTCGGCGCTGGGCAAGGTGCGCGGGCTGGCCCCGGTGGCGATCAACACCACATCGGCGTCGAGCACACGCTGCCCTCCTCCGTCGTGCTCGGCGACCAGAATCCGATGATGAGCCAGGCCGGATTCGGCGTCGATCAGTTCCCCGCGGCCGGCGATGACCTCCACTCCGGAGTTGATCAGCTGCGTGCGGATGTCATCGGACTGCGCCGCGGCCAGGGACTTCACCCGCTCATGGATCTGATTCAGCTCGATCTGGGCGTCGGTGAAGTGGATGTCGAAACCCAGGTGCGGGGCACGCCGTAGCTCGGTGCGCACCCCCGACGAGGCGATGAAGGTCTTGGACGGCACGCAGTCCCACAACACGCAGGCACCACCGAGACCGTCGGCGTCGACCACCGTCACCGATACCGCTTCGGGACCCTTGGCCGCCGCGACCAGCGCCGCCTCATAGCCGGCCGGGCCGCCGCCGACGATCACGATGCGCGTCGAGGGAGAAGTCACAGCGACTAACCTATCCGGAGCGTGGCGTTTAAGATTTCTGCCGTGCCGCTCTACGCCGCCTACGGGTCGAACATGCATCCAGAACAGATGCTGCAACGAGCGCCGCATTCCCCGATGACCGGCACCGGCTGGTTGCGCGGCTGGCGGTTGACGTTCGCGGGCGAGGACATCGGCTGGGAGGGCGCCCTGGCGACCGTCGTCGAGGACCCGGACTCGAGTGTTTTCGTCGTTCTCTACGACGTGACTCCCGAGGACGAGAAGAACATGGACAGCTGGGAAGGCTCGGAATTCGGCATCCACAAGAAGATCCGGCTGCGGGTGGACCGGGTAGACGGAATCACCTCGGGCCCGACCGACAGCGATCCCGTGCCAGTGTTGGCGTGGCTGTACGTCGTCGACGCCTGGGAGCGCGGGCTGCCGTCGGCGAGATACCTGGGTGTGGTGGCCGAGGCAGCCCAGATCGCCGGTGCCCCAGAAGAATACGTGCGCAACCTGCGGACCCGCCCGGCCCGCAACATCGGCCCCGGCAGCTAGCTTTTTTGCGCGAGGGTGCGTGTTTGAACGGCGACACGCCAGCGTGGATGTACAACTGCGCACCCTCGCGCAGGGTGGCACGGTCAGGCGGCCGCACGTCCTAGCTGAGTTTCGATCCGGCGGAGGGTCTCCCACGGCCGGCGCCGCACATCATCGGCGATGATCGAGATCACCACCCAGCCCATCTCCTGCAACGCGGCGCGCCGCTGACGCTCGTAGACGAACGCGTCCGGCCCCTCATGCCAGATGACGCCGTCGTATTCGACCGCGACCCGCTGCTCCGGCCAGGCGAAATCGACGCGCCAGATCCGGTTGTCGCGGTCCACAATCTGATGCTGCAGGACCGGGGTCGGCACGCCACCGTCGACCATCATCAGCCGGGACTCGCTCTCCATCGCTGATTCGGCCAGCGGGTCGGCAAGCTGTAGCAGCTCGCGCACGGCCACGATGCCGCGCCGGCCCGCCTGGCGGATCGCGGCGCGTTGCAGCGTGCGGCGGGTACAGGTCCCGCTGCGCAGCGCGGCATCCAGTGTCGCCAACGCCCGTGGGCGACGAAGCGTGCGGGCCACCTCGATCGCAGTCCACTCCGGCGTGGTCGCCGGTCGGCCCGCGACTTCGCTCAGTGGTGCGCCCTCGCGCCGGTGCACCACCAGTCCGTCGGCCGACCGCAGTTGCTGGTCCGGTGGGTTGAGTACGTGCAGATCGACAGGCTCCTCGGTGTCAAAGCCGTATGCCGCGGCCGCGGTCACCAGACAGACCGCGACGGAGGTTCCTGTCGCCAGGTCCAGCCCGCGCAGCCGCAGCTCGGTCGTGATTCGTCCGTAGCCGTAGATTCCGTACCAGATCTTCTGCAGTGGTCCATGTTTCAGCTCTGCTTCAAGTCCGCGGCGGGTCAGGTAGGTCAGCACCTGGGCGGACGTAACCACGCCGCCTTGGCGATCGAGTAGCCGCTGCAGTCGTTGATCCATGCGCCCGATCGTCGACGTCGGCGATGAAAGCCGATTCCCTCATCCGGCCCGACCGGCCCCAACTGTGGACAACGGCCGGATTGTGAATGGCCCCGGAGCCGCGAGGGAGCCGCGAGGGTGCATCGTTGTACGGAATCTGCGGCGTGTCGGCGTGCAAACGCGCACGCTCGCGCCAGACGGGGTCAGAGCAGATCGGTCTGGTCAACGACGCCGGCCATCACCCGCACCCCGACGGCCAGCGCCCGTTCGTCGAGATCGAACGTCGGCTGGTGCAGGTCCAACTGCGGCCCGCTGCCCGGCCACACCCCGAGCCGGCCCATGGCACCCGGCACCTGCTCCAGGTACCAGGAGAAGTCCTCCCCGCCGCCGGACTGCCGGGTCTCGGCCAGCACCTCGGGGCCGATGGCCTCGATCGCGTGGGTCAGCATCCGCGTCGACACCGCTTCGTTGACCACCGGCGGCACTCCGCGGTGGTAGTTCAGCGTGTGTTCGATGTTCAGCGGCTCCAGCAGGGACGCCACCGCCTCCTCGA
This sequence comes from Mycobacterium sp. P7213, assembly GCF_900604305.1. Classification (NCBI taxonomy): domain Bacteria; kingdom Bacillati; phylum Actinomycetota; class Actinomycetes; order Mycobacteriales; family Mycobacteriaceae; genus Mycobacterium; species Mycobacterium sp. P7213. The sequence goes on along the minus strand of NZ_UWOA01000001.1, from coordinate 105,771 downwards.
CGATGCTTTCCATCGCCACCCAGGTGTCCCGGCTGGCGGTGCGCACCGTGCCGGCCAGCCGCCCCGACTGTGGTATGGCGTTGGCCGCAACACCGGAATTCACTGCGCCCCAGACCATCACGGTGCTGTTGCGCGGATCGATGCGGCGGGACAGCACCCCGGGCAGCCCGGTGATCAGCGTGCCCAGCCCATAGACCAGGTCGGCGGTCAGGTGCGGCCGCGAGGTGTGTCCGCCCGGACCGCTGACCGTGATCTCGATGGTGTCGGCCGCCGAGGTGATCGGTCCCGCAATGGTGGCCACCCGGCCGACCTCAAGCCGGGGATCGCAGTGCAGGGCGAAGATCCGGCTGACCCCGCTCAACACCCCCGCGGCGATCGCGTCGATCGCGCCACCCGGCATCAGTTCTTCAGCGGCCTGGAACACCAGCCGCACACCGACCGGCAACTCCGGCGCGGATGCCAGCGCCAGCGCCGCACCCAACAGGATCGCGGTATGCGCGTCGTGACCGCACGCGTGCGTCACCCCCGGCACCAGCGACGCGTACGGCGCCCCGGTCTGTTCGGTCATCGGCAAGGCATCGATATCGGCCCGCAACGCGATACGCGGCCCATCCTCGGGACCGAAATCGCAGGTCAGACCGGTTCCGCTGGGCAAGGCCTTGGGATTGAGCCCGGCGCTGGCGAGGCGCTCGGCGATGAATTGGGTGGTGGCGAATTCCTGCCGGCTCAACTCCGGGTGGCGGTGCAGATGCCGTCGCCACGCCACCAATTCCTCGGCATGGGCCGCCAGCCACGCCTCGACGGCGTGCGACACGGGAGTTGGAGACATTCAGGCAGTATCCCATCGCGGCGCACTACTAAACTCAGTGCCTGTGACGGTACCGCTGGCAACTCAGGCGGCCGCGGTCGTAGCCCGGCGCACCGGCGTCCAGACGCATGACGTGGCGGTCGTGCTCGGTTCCGGTTGGGCGCCCGCGGTGGCGGCCCTCGGCACCGCGACCGCGAGCCTGCCGATGGCCGACTTGCCCGGGTTCAGCACGCCGACGGCGGCGGGCCACACCGGCGAGCTGGTGTCCATGCAGATCGGCGCCCACCGGGTGCTGGTGCTGGTCGGCCGGATCCACGCCTATGAGGGCCATCAGCTCGTCGACGTCGTCCGCCCGGTACGCACCGCCGTCGCGGCCGGGGCCAACACCGTGGTGCTGACCAACGCGGCCGGCGGCCTGCGGGCCAGCTACCACGTCGGTCAACCGGTGCTGATCAGCGATCATCTGAACATGACCGGGCGCTCTCCCCTTGAGGGGGCGCACTTCGTCGACATGGTCGATGCCTACACGCCGTCGCTGCGGGCGCTGGCTCACCAGGTCGACCCCAGCCTCGCCGAGGGCGTCTATGCCGGGATGGCCGGCCCACAGTACGAGACCCCCGCCGAAATCCGGATGCTGCGCACCCTGGGCGCCGACCTGGTCGGCATGTCGACCGTGCACGAAGCGATCGCCGCCCGGGCAGCCGGCGCCCAGGTCTTGGGCCTGTCCCTGGTGACCAACCTGGCGGCCGGGATCACCGGTGAGCCGCTCAGCCATACCGAGGTGCTGGCCGCAGGCCGGGAATCGGCGGCCCGCATGGGCGCACTGCTGGCCGACGTCATCGCGCGGCTGCCGGCGCCCTCAGGTCAGTAGCTCACTCCCGAGCTGTGCCGCATCCGCGGCCACATCGATGCCCAGCTGCCCACCGGCTGCTCGCACAGATAGATCTTGGCGGCACTCTCCCCGTTGCGCACGCCGGCGGGGAACCGGATCGAGTCCAGGTAGGTCACATGCCGCCAGTATTGGGTCAACTTCACGACCGGGAACCGCCCGACGCACAGCACGGTGTCGGCGTTGCCGGCCGGCGGGCCCCACTGGGCGTAGCTGCTGTCGCCGCTGACCACCGGACGGTTGATGCCGGCCGCCGGCCCGAGGATCCGCAGCGCCGAGGCTTCGCCGTAGTTGCTGGTGAAGATCGGCGCGTCGTCGGGCAGCGACTCAGCGGCAGCCGCGACCCCCTCGACGAACTGTGGCCAACCATAGGTCTCCATCGGAATGGGATTGAACCGGCGCAGCATGGTCTGGTTCGCCGGCGGCAGTACTGGCAGACAGAACACCACCGCGCCGGCAAACAGCGCGACCAGCGCAATCGCCCAGCCTCGCGGCGGCCGGTCGGGATTCTCGCGCTCGATCCAAACCGCCCCGGCGGCGAACAACGCGACCAGCGCCGGGCCCGCGTAATAACAGCGACCGCCGGTGACGACGCACAGCACCAACGCGACCACCGGCACGGCCAGCATCCAGCGGTGCTCGCGGGCATCATCGGACGCTAGCCACCGTGCTCCGATCACCCATAGCAGCACCAGCAACGGGCCGGCGTACAAGAGGAGCAGCAGTGGAACCTGGGTCAGCGATCCCGCCGGGCCGCCCATCCGTACCGACATCGCTTGCGCGAACGTCCGACTCGGCCAGCCATGTGCGGCGTTCCAGATCAGATTGGGGACCGCCAGCGTGATCGCCGCGGCAGCGCCCAGCCAGGGCCCCGGCGAGCGCAGCGCATCACGCCGGAACATGACGAAGCCGACCCCGATGCCGATCAGCAGCAACGCGACGGTCTGCTTGGCCTCCAGCCCGATACCGGCCACCACGCCGGCCGGCAGCCAGGCCAGCACCGTTCCGATCCGCAGCGCCCGCGCCACCAGCAGCAGCACCGCGATCCAGATCAGCTGGTCCACCAGGGTGGTCCCGAAGAACATCGCGGCACCCATGAACAATGGGCTGGCCGCCACCGCGGCCGCGCTGATGACCTGGGCAACGCGCCGCCCGCCCAGTTCGGCGGCCAACAGCGCCGCCAGCACGATGCAGCCCAGGTGTATCGCGATGGCCAACAGCCGAAGCCCCAGCAAGCCGCCCAGGGCAGCCACCCGGGCCATCAGCGGCACCAGCGGCGGGTGGTCGAAGTATCCCCACGCCGGGTACTGACCGCAGATCACGTAGTAGAACTCATCGGGGTGCCAGCCGTAGTTCATGGCGAAGGCCCCCTGGACGACCGCGGCCACGGCGACCACCACGGCTACCGGCATGAGGGTTCGTCGATTCACCGACGGGGCAGGCGATCCGCCCACCAGCGAAGACGTCGTACCAGTCACCGGCACTCCATTGTCATGTTGGACTCAAACCGGAGCATCGTAACAAGTAGTTGACACCTGTCTACTTTTAGCTCGCCAGAACCAACAGGACCGCACACATGGGCTTTCTTTCGAGGTGGCCGGCCGAGTGCCTCCCCGGCGGATCAGGACGGAACATCGGAGCTGTGGCGCATCCGCGGCCACATCTTGGCTCAGCTGCCCCGCGGTTGCTCACACAGGTAGATGTGGGCTCCGTGCAACCCGTTGTGCACACCACCGGGGATCGTGATCGACGCCAGGTAGTGACGTGCTCCCAATACTGCGTGAGCTTGCGGACCGGGAATCGCCCGACACACAGCGCCGTGGCTGCGTCGCCGGCCGGCGGGCCCCCATAGGGCGTAATTGCTGTCGCCGCTGACTACCGGATCGCGATGGCCAACAGCCGAAGCCCCAGCAAGCCGCCCAGGGCAGCCACCCGGGCCATCAGCGGCACCAGCGGCGGGTGGTCGAAGTATCCCCACGCCGGGTACTGACCGCAGATCACGTAGTAGAACTCGCCGGTATGCCGAGGTTGAACTTCTCGCCAGCACGGGCGCTGATTCGGCCACCGTCCCCCCCCCCCATTGTCAAGTGATGGCAAACCAGGGGAGCGCAGCAATTAATTAGCCAGTTTATTAGTTATCTCCTGTCGACCGACCGCTTGTCACAATCAACGGGTGACCCCCGAAGACTGGATCGCCCACGACCCCGACCCCGCGACCGCTACGGAACTGCGCGCGTGCAGTCCAGGCGAGTTGGCCACCCGATTCGCGGCACCGCTGCGCTTCGGCACCGCCGGGCTGCGTGGCCCGGTACGGGGTGGACCCGACGCGATGAATCTCGCCGTGGTGCTGCGCGCCAGCTGGGCGGTGGCGCAGGTGCTCGGCGCGCAGCGACGCACGGGCTCGACGGTGGTGGTGGGCGGCGACGCGCGGCACGGCTCGGCGGAATTCACTACTGCGACAGCCGAAGTGCTTGCCGGCGCCGGATTCTCGGTAGTGCTGCTACCCCAGCCCTGCCCGACGCCGGTGGTGGCATTCGCGGTACGCCACACCGGCGCGGCGGCCGGAATCCAGATCACCGCCTCACACAACCCGGCTACCGACAACGGCTACAAGGTGTACTTCGACGGCGGCCTACAGATCGTGTCGCCGACCGACACCGAGATCGAGGCGGCGATGGCCGCCGCTCCCCCCGCTGACACGATCGCCCGCCGCCCTGTTACGCCGGCCGGAGACGAACTCATCGAGCGCTATATCGGGCGAGCCGCGGCGGTGCGGCGGCACGGCGGCCGGATAAGGGTGGCGCTGACGCCGCTGCACGGCGTGGGTGGCAAGGTCGCGGTCGAGGCTTTACGTGCCGCGGGGTTCGCCGATATTCACCCGGTGAAGAGCCAATTCGACCCCGATCCAGACTTTCCCACCGTGGCTTTCCCCAACCCCGAAGAACCCGGCGCCACGGACGCGCTGCTGGCACTGGCCGAAGAGGTCGACGCCGACATCGCGATCGCCCTGGACCCCGACGCTGACCGATGCGCGGTCGGCATCCCTGGCCCGGACGGCTGGCGGATGCTGACCGGCAACGAAACCGGTTGGTTGTTGGGCGATTACCTACTGTCGCGACTGCCCGCGGGCCCGGCGGCCGGTGTGCTGGTCGCCAGCAGCGTGGTGTCGTCGCGCATGCTGGTGCGCATCGCACAGCGCTACGGCGCCCACCACGCGGAGACGCTGACCGGGTTCAAGTGGCTGGCACGGGCCGACCTGCCACCAGACGGCCCGCCCGGCGTCACCTTGGCCTACGCCTACGAGGAGGCGATCGGCTACTGCGTCGACCCAGATGCTGTGCGCGACAAAGACGGCATCAGCGCCGCGGTCTTGGTCTGCGATCTGGTCGCGGCACTGGCGGGGCGGGGTAGCTCAGTTCCCGAAGCGCTCGACGAACTGGCACGACGGCACGGTGTGCACGTCACCGATGCGGTGTCGCGCCGGGTCACCAGTCCCGCCGAGGCGGTCGCCGTGATGGCCAGGCTACGCGCTGATCCACCGGCCACGCTGGCTGGACTCGCCCTCACCTCAACCGATCTGCTGCACCGCAGTGGACCGGTCACCGACGCGCTGGAGTTCACCGGCGAGAGCGACGGCAGCTCGGTACGCGTGGTGGTGCGACCGTCGGGCACTGAACCGAAACTCAAGTGCTATCTCGAGGTCGCCCGGCCGCCGTCGGATGACCTTGCCGGGGATCGCGCGGAGGCGCAGCGGGTGTGTGAGGCCGTCGCCCTCGCGGCCCGCTCCTGGTAGCGCCTCATTCACTCCATTCGTCACCAGCCGCCACACCCGGCTCACCTGCAACCAGCTCGAGGGGGTGTGATGTTTGGCCGCCTTTGAGCGACAACGGATTGCGAGAGGGTTGACTCCGCCAACGCACCAACATTTGTCGCTCAAAGGCGGGCAACAATCACATACTTGCCCGCCTGTTACGGGCGTGACGGTGGGAATCTCAGCGCGGCCCGAACTGACGATCACCGGCATCGCCCAGACCCGGAACGATATACGCCTCCTCGTTCAGTCCGTCGTCAACGGTGGCGGTGAACAACCGCACGCCCGGTGCCGCTCGTGTCAGTGCCGCAACGCCTTCCGGCGCCGCAACCACACACAGCACCGTGATGTCGGTAGCACCGCGATCGACCAGCAGTCCCAGCGTGTGCACCAGCGAGCCGCCGGTGGCCAGCATCGGGTCGAGGACCATGACCGGGCTAGCGCTCAGATCCGCCGGCAGCGATGCCAGGTAGGGCACCGGTTGATGGGTGGCCTCGTCGCGCGCCACCCCGACGAAACCGACGTCGGCCTCGGGGATCAGGGCCTGTGCGGCTTCGACCATGCCCAGTCCGGCGCGAAGCACCGGCACCAGCAGCGGTGGCCGCGCCAGCCGCGCCCCGCGGGTGTCTGCCAGCGGGGTGCGCACGACGATGTCCTGGCAGAGCGCGTCGCGGGTTGCCTCGTAGACCAGCATCCAGGTCAGCTCGCGCAGAGCCGACCGGAACGCTGCGTTGTCGCTGCGCTCGTCGCGCAGCGCGGTCAGCCACGCTGCGGCCAGCGGGTGGTCGACAACGCACACATCCACGCCCGCGACCCTACGGGTCATGCGCCGAGGAAGTTGAGTATCTCGAAGACCACCGCGCCCATCTCGAGCATCGGCGCAAGCGAGATCAATGGTTCGCCGTTGAACACGGCGTCGGGGCCCAGCCAATCAGCGACGTTCAACGACACCGCCAGCTCGTTCCATGCGTCGAGCAGATGGGCGTCCACGGCGTTGGTGAGGTGGTAGCCGGTCAACAACGCATCGACTAACGAATCCGGCAGCGGCGACTGCCCGGCGAAACCCAACAGCGCATTGACCGGGTCGATGAAGCTGTGCACCGCGGCGTACTGCAGGCCGGCAAGCATCTGCAGCGGATCCATCCGAAGCAGGAAACCGGCGACATCGGAGCCGTCCGCCAGCTGGCCGCCGGCGGTCACCGCCCAAGGCCCCACGGCATCGGTGCCATTGACGCCGACGAACGGATTACCCGGATTGCCGTAGCCCCAGTCGATGATCAGCTTCAGCATGGGCGCCAATGCGTCCCCGATGACTTTGCCGAAATCCCCGAGCTGGTAGAGGGGCCACAGGATCGGCAACTGCTGGGGAATCAGGTAGAAGTCGGTGTCCCCGATCCGGCCGAGGTCGACGGTGTCGGCCAGGTTGTCGAGGTCGACGTAGGAGAAATGCACGGTCGCCGTGCCGATCAGCGCGTTGACCATGGCCAGCAGGTTGGCCGGGTCCTGCGGGAAGTTGGCCAGGCCGTCGTACTCGCCGGTGTAGATATCCGTGTCGAACCCACTGGTCGGGGTGGGTCCGATGCTCAACGGAATGCCCAGGAACGGCAGGTGCACCGGCTGGTCACCCAGCAGTGGATATGCGGGGAAGCGGGTCAGGACGCCGCCGAGCGGGTTGTTGGGGTTGCCGATCAGGACGAAGTGCAGGTTGGCCGGGTCATACCCGGCACCGACCTCGCCGGGTGCTGCCGCGAGCAGGTTGATCATCTCCTGGGTGGAGATGGTGGCGCTCTGCGAGTAGCCGAACACCGTGACGCTTGAGCCGTCGGCGAGCTGCGGCGCCATCGCGGCATGCAAGATCTGCACACCGCTGGCTACCGACTCGGCGAACGTCAGATACGGATTCGGGGGCGGCAGGCACACCAGCGGGCAGAACTGCTCCGGAGTGACCAGGCCTTCGAACTGATAGCCGGGAAAGGTCGGCTGCCCGGGAAACCACGGCGCCCCCGGCTGCAGGAACAGGTCCAACACGGCGTCCAGGTAGCCGCCGACCGTGGGGTCGGGAATGCTGGTCGGCCCCATGATCCAGCCCTCGTTGCCCATCAGCGCAACGTCGTGCCGATCTGCCGCGCCGAGGCTCAGCACCGCCGGCCCGCAGGCCGAGGAGAGCACCGACGCCGCCACGAGCAGGGCGGCCCCCAGCGAGCGCCGGTGCTGCATCGGCTTAAGCGTCGAGCAGGTTGACCAGGCTGAAGCCCACCCCGAGCAGGTCCAGCAGCGGCTGGGCCGAGATCAGCGGCGCGCCGTTGAAGATGGCGTCGGGCCCCAGCACGTCGAGGACGTCCCACTGGGTGGCCAGATCGTGCCATCCGGTGAGCAGCGCCTGGTCCAGGCCGAGCGTCAGGTTGTAGCCCGACAGCAGAGTGTCGACGAACGAGTCCGACAGCGGGCCCAGTCCGGCGAAGTCCAGCAGGTTGTTGATGGTGTTGGTCAGGCTCTGCACGCCGGCGTACTGCAGGCCGGCGAGCATCTGCAGCGGGTCCATTCTCAGCAGGAACCCGGCGCCGGTGTCCTCGGACAGCTGGCCCGTCGCGGTGACCGCCCAGGCGCCCGCCGCGCCAAGCGGGTCGACGCCGTTCACGGTGATCCCGGCGTCCGGGGCACCCGGGTTGCCGTAGGACCAGTCGATGACCGTCTTCAGGATCGGCGACAGCGCGTCAGCGGCGAACCTGCCGATGTCGCCGAGGCCGTAGAGCGGCGCAAGGATCGGCAATTCGGCGGTGGGCAGCATGTAGTAGTTGGTGTTGCCGATCGTGCCCAGGTCGATGGCGTTGCTGAGGTTCTCATCGAAGTACGCGTTGTGCACCGCCCCGATGCCCATGATCGCGTTGATCACGGCCAGCAGGTTGGTGGGGTCCTGCGGGAAGACGGCCCAGCCGTCGTATTCGGTGCTGTAGACGTCGGTCGCGAACGGGATGGTCGGAGTCGGTTCGATGCCGAGCGGGATGTTCAGGAACGGAATGTGCTGCATGTTCCCGTCGAACCCGTCCGGGAAGGACAGCCGGGTCAGCATGCCGCTGATGGGGTTGTTCGGGGCACCGATCAGCACGAAGTGCAGGTTCAACGGGTCGTAGTCGCCGCCGGGCGCGTCGGCCAGCAGGTTGTGCATCGCCAGGGTGGCTACGACCGAGCTCTGCGAGAAGCCGAACACCGTGACTTCGTCACCGGCTTCGAGCTGTGGGCGGATCGCAGCCTCGAGGTTGGCCACGCCTTCGGTCAGCGAGTCGCCGAAGTTCAACTGCGGGACGGGCAGCGACTGGCAGACGATCGGGCAGAACTGTTCGGGGGTGGTCAGGCCGTTGAGCGCGTAATCGCCGTACGTCGTCTGCCCGTCGAACCACGGGGTGACCGGTTGGAGGTAGAAAATCCGCACCAGATCCATGTAGTTGCCGATGGTCGGGTCGGCCTGACCGGTGCCGGTCATGATCCATGCCTGGCCGGCCAGCAGCGCGACATCGGCGATCATCTTCTCGACCCGGGCTGCCAACCCAGGACTCAGCAGCGACGCCATTCCGAGGACGACGGCACACAGCGCGGCCAGCACCGTCGTCCCCAGCGGATACACGCGCTTAGCCGTCATCGCAGACCTCCCAGAACGGTTCGAATATGTCATCGGCGATCAATTACGCCCACCTGGCAAGATCACATTAATCTATTAGGCGGCTTTCAGTGTTGACCTTCATTGAGAAAACGCGTGTTGTCAAATCGATGACAACCGGCCTGGCTTTCGCTCAGTGGTGCCGCGTTAAGCACCGAAGAAGTTGAACAGGCTGAAGCCCGCTCCGATGAGATCCAGCAGCCCGTCGCCGGGCACCCCGGCCCCGCTCATCAGGGCGTCCGGGCCCAGCACATCGCCCAGGTTCAGTGCGGTAGCCAGGTCGCGCCAGCCGTCGATCAGCAACTGGTCGATGGAGTTGATCAGGTCGTAGCCGGTGATGGTCTGCAGCAAATCGGTGACCCCGGCGATGGTGCTGATGTCACCGGCGGTGAGGGCACCGCCGCTCGCCGCGGCCGCGACGTCGGCCCACGGGCCGACGAGGCTCTGGATCAGCGCGTTCTGGACACCGGCCAGCATCTGCAACGGGTCCATCCGCTCGAACAGGCCCATCACGCTGGATCCGTCATAGAGCTCGCCTGTCGGCGTCATGGCCCACGGGCCGCCGGCCACTCCGAACGCCTGCTGGTAGGCGCTGCCGCTGATGAAGTCGCCGGCCGGGATCCGGTAGAGGCCGTTGACGTCCGGGTCGCCGGCATTGCCGTAGCCCCAGTCGATGACCAGCCTGGCCCACGGTGAGAAGAAGTCGCCGAAGAACTGCCCCGCGGTCCCCCCGTTGAACATGAACTGCAGGATCGGCAGATTCTGCGGAATCATGTAGAGGCTCGCGTCGCCGATCGTCCCGACGTTGATGGCGCTGGCCAGCTGCTCTGCCGTGTAGTCCGGGTAGTACGGGTGCACGGTCAGGATGCCGATGAGCGCGTTGACGACGGCCAGGATGTTGGTCGGGTCCTGCGGGAAGTTGGCCCAGCCGTCGTATTCACCGGTGTAGATGTCCGAGGCGATGTGCTCGGTCGGGGTGGGGTTCAGGCTCAGCGGAATGTCGACGAACGGCAGGTGCTGGTCGCCCGCGAATTGGAAGCGATCGAGGATGCCGCCGATCGGATTGTTCGGGTCACCGATCAGGACGACGTGCATGTTGCCCAGCTGATCCAGCGTCGGGTAGCCGACGGTCCCGGCGTTGGTGATCAGGTTGTTCATCTCGATGGTCGCGATGGCAGCGCTTTGCGAGTACCCGAACACCGTCACGTTGTCGCCGGCCAGCAGCTGCGCCAGGATCGCCTGGTTGAGCAAGCCCACCCCGGTGTTCAGCGAGGTGCCGAAGTCCATCGGCGATTGGTCCGGGATGCACACGAACGGGCAGAACTGCTCCGGCGTGGCCAACCCCTGGAAGTTGTAGCCGGGGAACGTCGGCTGGTCAGTGAAGAGCGGCGATGACGGTTGCAGGTAACCGGCGAGGATCTGGCCCAGGTAGGGCCCGACACCGGGATCGGGCACGCCGGTGCCGCTCATGATCCAGCCCGCATCGGCCAGCAGCCGCAGCCGAATCGCCAGCTGGTCCACGCGGTAGGCCGCCGCCGAGGACAGCGCCGACGTCAGGCCCAACACCATGCCACACAGCAGCGCCAGCAGCATCGCGCCCGCCGGGCGCAACCGACCAGTCGTCATCGCGACCTCCCCCGGCCCGGCATTACGACAGCAGCGACGCTAGCCACCCGGCGCGTGCCGCCGACCCGATCACCGCAAAATTCAGGATTCTTTAATTCGCGATGCGAAACGCCCCGCTGCCAATCACGACGCTAAACCTGGCGCAATCCCGCCTTCGGGCCGCGCGGGCTACATCGTTATTCTGTGCGCCATGGCAGCTGACCTTGTACCGATCCGCCTCACGGTGACCGATGGTGACCGCTACACCCTGTGGGCGCCGAGCTGGCGTGACTCCGGTGACGAGTGGCAGGCGTTCCTGGGCAGGGACGAGGACCTCTACGGTTTCGCCACCGCCGCCGACCTGATCGCGTTCGTACGAGTCAACGCCAACAACGACCTGGTCGACCACCCGGCCTGGCCGCAGCTTGTTCAGGCCAACGCCCACAAGCTGAACCCGGGCCGCAATCGGCAGTACGACCTGATCGCGGTCGAAGAACTGCTGACCGAGAAGCCGACCAAGCAGTCCGTCCAGGCACTGGCCAATGCACTGGAGATCGTCTCGGCGATCGGCTCGGTATGTGACCTGACCGCGGTGACGAAGTTCTTCAACGGCAACCCCAACCTGGGCTGGCTAGCCGGCGGCGTCGACAACTTCACCGGCCGGGCCGGGCGCAAGCGCTGGGAGCTGATTGCCGAGATCATCGGCCGCAACTGGGGCGGTGTGCTGACCGCGATCGAAGAGATCATCACCACGCCCGACGTCGACGCCGGCGCGGTGTCGCAGGCGGCCGAGGAGCTGGCCGCAGAAGCCCCGGCCGAGCCGGAGCCGGCCGACGAGGACGTCGAGGACACCGGGACTACCGACGACGAGAGCGGTGCGGACGAGGCGGCCGCCGCGCCGGCCGAGCGGGCCTCGGGCGACCGGGTGGTGCTTGGCGGCGACGCCAACTTCTGGACCAAGGTGGGCATCGATCCGATTCGGATCATCACCGACAACGGGACCTTCTTCACGCTGCGCTGTTACCTCGGCGACCAGCCCGTGTTCCTGGGCCGCAACGGCCGGATCAGCGTGTTCGGTTCCGAACGCGCCCTGGCCCGCTACCTGGCCGACGAGCACGACCACGACCTGTCGGATCTGAGCACCTACGACGACATCCGGACCGCCGCCACCGACGGTTCGCTCTCGATCGACATCACCGATGACAACGTCTACGTGCTCTCCGGGATGACTGACGACCTCACCGACGGGCCGGACGCGGTGGACCGTGAGCAGCTCGATCTGGCCGTCGAGTTCCTGCAGGACGTGGGCACCTACGCCGAGGACGGCGTCGTCGCCGACACCCTGCAGCCCGACCGTCCGCTGGGCCGCATGGTCAGCTACGTCCTCGACCGCGAATCGGTCAACGAGCCGCAGCGCCCGTACGCGCCCGCCGTCAAAGAATGGGAGCAGCTCGAACAGTTCGTGCAGTCGCGACTGCGGCGCGAATAAGGCTGCGCGCCCGGTCGGTTGAACGGGCGGAAGCCGCACGCAGGAAGACGTGCACACTACTGCGGAATTCACCTCGAATTAGGGCAATCAATTGCTCCAATTCATTGCCGAGCGGTCATATTCACGACTAACATCTGGCCCGATAACACTCGGGCCGAGCCGTGCGGTTTGCGGGGGCCTTCCAATTCGAAAGGACTACACATGCGCAAGGCGACACAGCGGGCCGCAGCAGTATCCGCAGCAGTTTTGGGAGTCGCGCTGATCGGCACGGGTTGCAACGGCACCGCCAAGGAGAAGACCAGCGAAGCCCTGAGCTCGGCCAGCTCGGTTGCGTCCTCGGCCAGCTCGGTGATCTCGTCCGCGGTCAACTCGCCGTCAGAGGAGAGTGCCGCCAGCTCGACCGTGATCACCGGGGCCGACGGCAAGGAATACACCGTCTCCGGGCCGATTCTGGCCAAGCTCGATTCCCTGGACGCGACCGCCAAGCAGGATCTGGGCGAGCCCACCGGTGCCGAGCAGAAGAACCCCGACGGCGGCATCTACCAGCAGTTCGACGGCGGCGTGATCGTTCACACCACCCGTTCTTACGTGGTGTGGGGCAAGATCCGCGACAAGTGGAACGAGCTGGGCGGTTCGCAGGGCAAGCTCGGCTACCCGACCAGCGACGAGACCACCAACGCTGACGGGTCCAAGCAGACCACCTTCGAGCACGGCATCATCACGTGGAAAGAGGGCGACCCCGAAGCCACTGTCACCGAGCACTGATACCTGGATCGAAGGCCGGGCAATCGCCATCGCGATTGCCCGGCCTTCGCCGGTTTCGCCGGTGAATCAGTCGACTATTGCGGCATATTGCGGCTTGATCACTTCTTCGATGATCTGCACCCGCTGATCGAACGGGATGAACGCCGACTTCATCGCGTTCACCGTGAAGCGCTGCAGATCGGTCCAGCCGTACCCAAAGGTCTCGGCCAGCACCAGCATCTCCTTGCTCATCGTGGTGTCGCTCATCAGCCGGTTGTCGGTGTTGATCGTCACCCGCAGCCGAGCCCGGGCCAGCAGATCGAAAGGATGCTCGGCGATGCTGTCTACCGCCCCGGTCTGCACATTGGAGCTCGGGCACAACTCCAGCGGGACCCGCTTGTCACGCAGGATCGCCGCCAGCCGGCCCAGCCGCACCGTCCCGGCTGGATCTTCCGGGTCGACGGTGATGTCGTCGGTGATGCGCACCCCGTGCCCCAGCCGGTCGGCCCCGCAGAATGCGATTGCCTCGTGAATGGAGGGCAGCCCGAAGGCCTCGCCGGCGTGAATGGTGAAGCGCGCGTTGTGGTCACGCATGTACTCGAACGCGTCCAGATGCCGGCTCGGCGGATAGCCGGCCTCGGCGCCGGCGATATCGAAGCCGACCACGCCCTTGTCGCGGAACCGGATGGCCAACTCGGCGATCTCGCGGGACAGCGCGGCGTGGCGCATGGCGGTGACCAGGCAGCGCACCGTGATCTCCCGGCCGGCGGCCGCCGCATCGCGCTCGCCGTCGGCAAACCCGGCCAGCACCGCATCGGTGACCTCGTCGAACGACAACCCGCCCTCGATGTGCAGTTCGGGCGCGAATCGCACCTCGGCGTAGACGACGGCGTCGGCGGCCAGATCCTCGACGCATTCGCGGGCAACCCGGTGCAGTGCGTCGGCGGTCTGCATCACGGCCACGGTGTGGCTGAACGGTTCGAGATAGCGCTCCAGCGAGCCGCTGTGCGATCGGGTGCGGAACCAGGTCGCCAGCGCCTCGGGATCGGTCTCGGGAAGGTCGTCGTAGCCGACTTGGCCGGCGATGTCGACGACGGTGGCCGGGCGCAGGCCGCCGTCCAGGTGATCGTGCAGCAGCGCCTTGGGGACCCGCCCGATGGTCTCCAGGCTCACTGGTGTGCTCATGGCTTCATCATGGGTTCGCCTCGATGATCAGGGGACGCGGCAGCGGCGGTGTGTCGCCGACGCGGTAGTCGCCGAGTTCGGCCAACGCCGGGACGATCCGCTCGGGGGTCTCGGTGTACAGCGTGAACAGCGTGTCGCCGGCCGCCACCGGGTCGCCGGGACGGCGGTGAATCCGCACCCCTGCCCCATGTTGCACCCGCTCGCCCGGCCGGGACCGGCCCGCGCCGAGGCGCCATGCGGCCAGGGCCACCGCCATCGCATCGATGTCACCCATGAAGCCGCCACGCCGCGCGGTCACGGTCTCGGTGCACGCTCCCAGCGGCAACGGCACGCCCAGATCCCCGCCCTGGGCGGCGACCATCGCAGCGAATCGGTCCATCGCCGTGCCGTCACGCAGGGCCTGCTCCGGGTCGGCGCCGTCGATCCCGGCCAGTGCCAGCATCTCGCTCGCCAGCCGCACTGTCAGTGCCACCACATCGGCCGGACCGCCACCGGCCAGTACGTCGAGGGCTTCGGCCACCTCGATGGCGTTGCCGACCGCGCACCCCAGTGGCGTGCTCATCTCGGTGAGCAGGGCTCGGGTGGCGACCCCGTGCGCCGCGCCCAGCCCGACCATCATCCGGGCCAGTTCCCGGGCCTGCTCGACGGAGCGCATGAACGCGCCCGACCCGACTTTGACGTCCAAGAGCAGGGCTGCGGTGCCCTCGGCGAGCTTCTTGCTCATCACCGAACTGGCGATCAGCGGTAGGGATTCCACGGTGGCGGTGACGTCGCGCAACGCGTAGAGCTTGGCGTCGGCCGGCGCCAGAGTTCCGGCGGCGAAGACCGCCGCGCCGACGCCGGCCACCTGCTCGCGCAGCCGTGCCGTGGGCAGCGCCACCTCGAAACCCGCGATCGATTCCAGCTTGTCCAGGGTGCCGCCGGTGTGGCCCAGGCCGCGCCCCGACGCGCTGGGCACCGCAGCTCCGCAGGCGGCAACGACGGCGACCAGCGGCAGGGTGATCTTGTCGCCGACTCCGCCGGTGGAGTGCTTGTCCACCGTTTTCAGGGGCTTGCCGTCGCGGGTCAGGCCGGTGAAGTCCATCCGCTCCCCCGAGGCGATCATCGCCGAGGTCCAGCGCACCGTTTCAGCCGCGTCCATCCCACGCAGGTAGATGGCCATCAGCAACGCCGCCATCTGCTCTTCGGCGACCAGACCCGCGGTGTAGCCGTCAATCAGCCAGTCGATCCCGGCGTCGGGCAGCCGGTGGCCGTCACGCTTGAGGGCGATCAGCGTCGGGGCGTCGAAGGAGGTCAGCGCGGTCATGGCAGCGCGGTTCTCGGCAGGAAGTCGGGCCCGAAGGCGTCCGGCAGCAGCTCGGCCAACGGCCGCGGCCCCGCCGGGTGGTCGATAAGCAGCTCGGGACCGCCGTGTTCGAGCAGGATCTGGCGGCATCGGCCGCACGGCATCAGCAGGTTTCCGTCGGCGTTGCTGCACGACAGCCCCACCAGCCGTCCGCCGCCGGCGGCGTAGAGGCCGCAGACCACTGCGCACTCGGCACACAGGCCTAGCCCATATGAGACATTTTCCACATTGCAGCCGGTGACGACGCTGCCGTCGTCGGTCAGCCCGGCCGCGCCCACGCGCAGTCCCGAGTACGGCGCGTAGGCATTAGCCGCAACATTGATTGCATTGCGCCGCAACCCATCCCAGTCAATATCGTGCGACATTCAACAGATCTCCGCTTCGCCTGAGCGCACCACATCACCTCGTCCGTCAGTCAGCAACGATCAAATTTGAGCGTAGCCGCAGACCTTGACTACTCGTCAGTAACTTCTTCGTGGTCGTTTCGGACCTGGAGATGGGTTTAGAGTCCTTGCCGAGGTTTATTGACAGCGATGGCGTTGCGGAGCGACCGTACGCAAGGTATAGCCGGGCGCAGCGGGTCGCTGCAGAAAATTTGGAGGCGCTGATGACGGCGACATCCGCCGATGCGACTGCGCTGCCGGGGGCGCGGTCGGATGCGACGCGATTCCGGCGGCAGAGTCTGTACAAGGGCGACCCGGGAATGTGGGCGTTCGCGCTGCACCGGATCACCGGTGCGACGATCTTCTTCTTCCTGTTCGTCCACGTGCTCGACACGGCCCTGGTGCGGGTAAGCCCGGAGGCCTACAACGCGGTGATCTCGACCTACAAGACCCCGCTGGTCGGCCTGATGGAGCTGGGCCTGGTGGCCGCGGTGCTGTTCCACGGTCTCAACGGGGTCCGGCTGATCCTGATCGACTTCTGGTGGCAGGGCACCCGCTGGCACCGCCAGATGCTGGTGGCCGTCGGCGCCATCTGGCTGGTGGTAATGGTCCCGGTCGTGGTTCGGATCGGCATGCACATGGTGGAGCGGTTCCTATGAGCACAACTGACGTGCAAGGCAGCCGGGGCCCGGTAGCCCCTGTTCGCGGCCTGGACCGCGACCGCCCGGCCAGTCTCGGCGACCCGCGCGCGCCGCAGCGGCACAGCGGGATGCCCAACTTCGAGAAGTACACCTGGCTGTTCATGCGGTTCTCCGGAGCCGTGCTGATCTTCCTGGTGCTCGGGCACCTGTTCGTCATGCTGATGTGGCAGAACGGCGTGTACCGCATCGACTTCAACTACGTGGCGGAGCGCTGGCACTCACCGTTCTGGCAGGTCTGGGACCTGGTCCTGTTGTGGCTGGCGGAACTGCACGGCGGCAACGGCCTGCGCACGATCATCGGCGACTACACCCGCAGCTCTCGCAGCCGGTTCTGGCTGATGACGCTGCTGGCGGTGTCGATCGTCTTCACGCTGGCACTGGGCAGCTACGTGCTGCTGAGCTTCGACGCGAACATTTCTTGACGGCAGATTCGGTAGCGAACGGGTGATATCGCGGTGATTCAAGAACATCGATACGACGTGGTGATCGTCGGTGCCGGCGGCGCCGGGATGCGCGCGGCCGTCGAGGCCGCCCCGCGGGCCCGCACCGCGGTGCTGACCAAGCTCTACCCCACGCGCAGCCACACCGGCGCGGCCCAGGGCGGCATGTGCGCCGCGCTGGCCAACGTCGAGGACGACAACTGGGAGTGGCACGCCTTCGATACCGTCAAGGGCGGGGATTACCTGGCCGACCAGGACGCGGTGGAGATCATGGCCAAGGAGGCCATCGACGCCGTGCTGGACCTGGAGAACATGGGCATGCCGTTCTCCCGGACCCCGGAGGGCCGCATCGACCAGCGCCGGTTCGGCGGGCACACCCGCGATCACGGCAAAGCCCCGGTGCGCCGCGCCTGTTACGCCGCCGACCGGACCGGCCACATGATCCTGCAGACGCTGTACCAAAACTGCGTCAAGCACGGCGTGGAGTTCTTCAACGAGTTCTACGCGCTGGACCTGGTGCTCACCGAGACGCCGTCGGGCCCGGTGGCCACCGGCATCGTTGCCTACGAGCTCGCGACCGGCGACATCCACGTCTTCCACGCCAAGGCCATCGTGTTCGCCACCGGCGGCTCGGGCCGGATGTACAAGACCACCTCGAACGCGCACACCCTGACCGGTGACGGCCTGGGCATCGTGTTCCGCAAGGGTCTCCCGCTCGAAGACATGGAGTTTCACCAGTTCCACCCGACCGGTCTGGCCGGACTGGGCATCCTGATCTCCGAGGCGGTGCGCGGCGAGGGTGGCCGGTTGCTCAACGCCGACGGTGAGCGGTTCATGGAGCGCTACGCCCCGACGATCGTCGACCTGGCGCCGCGCGACATCGTGGCCCGCTCGATGGTGCTCGAGGTGCTCGAGGGCCGCGGCGCCGGACCGAACAAGGACTACGTCTACATCGACGTGCGTCACCTCGGCGAAGAGGTGCTCGAGGAGAAGCTGCCCGACATCACCGAGTTCGCCCGCACCTACCTGGGCGTGGACCCGGTCAAGGAGTTGGTGCCGGTCTACCCGACCTGCCACTACGTGATGGGCGGCATCCCGACCACCGTCACCGGCCAGGTGCTGCGCGACAACACCAACACCGTGCCGGGTCTCTTCGCCGCCGGCGAATGCGCCTGCGTCTCGGTGCACGGCGCCAACCGGTTGGGCACCAACTCGCTGCTGGACATCAACGTGTTCGGCCGCCGTGCGGGTATCGCCGCCGCCGAGTACGCCAACGCGCACGAGTTCGTCGAATTGCCGAAGAACCCCGCCGACATGGTGGTCGGCTGGGTGTCCGACATCCTCTCCGAGCACGGCAACGAGCGGGTGGCCGACATCCGTGGCGCGCTGCAGCAGTCGATGGACAACAACGCCGCGGTGTTCCGCACCGAGAAGACCCTCAAGCAGGCACTGAGCGACATCCACGCGCTCAAGGAGCGCTACGCCCGGATCACCGTGCACGACAAGGGCAAGCGCTTCAACTCCGACCTGTTGGAGGCAATCGAGCTGGGCTTCCTGCTGGAGCTGGCCGAGGTCACCGTGCTGGGTGCGTTGAACCGCCAGGAGTCTCGCGGCGGACACGCGCGCGAGGACTACCCCAACCGGGACGACGTCAACTACATGCGTCACACCATGGCCTACAAGCAGGGCTCCGAACTGATCGCCGACATCCGGCTGGACTACAAGCCGGTGGTGCAGACCCGCTACGAACCGAAGGAACGGAAGTACTGATGTCCTCCTCAGCTGACTCCGGTTGCTGCTCGTCCGAGGGCGGTTGCTGCTCCCCCGGGCCGTCGAGCGCTGCACCGGCGGCGTTGGTCGACTCTGCCCCCGCCGGTGACCCGCCGCTGCCCCCGGTCCCCGAGGGCGCGCAGATGGTCACGCTCAAGATCGCCCGCTACAACCCGGAGAACCCGGACGCCTACGCCGCCACCGGCGGCTGGCAGAGCTTCCGGGTTCCGGCACTGCCGACCGACCGGCTGCTCAACCTGCTGATCTACGTGAAGAGCTACCTGGACGGCACGCTGACCTTCCGCCGGTCCTGCGCGCACGGCGTGTGCGGCTCGGACGGGGTGCGGGTCAACGGCAACAACAAGCTGGCCTGCAAGCTGCTGATGCGCGACATTCTGCCCAAAAAGCCGGGCAAGGAACTGACGCTGACCATCGAGCCGCTGCGCGGGCTGCCGGTGGAAAAAGACCTCGTGGTCAACATGGAACCGTTCATGGATGCCTACAAGGCGGTCAAGCCCTACCTGATCACCTCGGGCAACCACCCCACCCGCGAGCACATCCAGAGCCAGACCGACCGTGCACGCTACGACGACACCACCAAGTGCATCCTGTGCGCCATCTGCACCACGAGTTGCCCGGTGTACTGGAGCGAGGGGGCCTACTTCGGGCCGGCCGCGATCGTCAACGCCCACCGGTTCATCTTCGACAGCCGCGACGAGGCTGCCGCCGAGCGCCTGGACATCCTCAACGAGGTCGACGGGGTGTGGCGCTGCCGCACCACGTTCAACTGCACGGATGCCTGCCCTCGCGGTATCGAGATCACCAAGGCGATCCAGGAGGTCAAGCGAGCGCTGATGTTCGCTCGCTGACGTTTTCCCGCGACCGACGTGAAGCCCCCTTTCCGACACGAATTGGGGGCTTTCACGTCTGGTCGGAGGCTTGGCCGACCACCGTGATAGGACACTGACCATGCACTGGTACACCGGCAACACCGTCTACGACACCGTCCTGACCGCAGCGTTCGCCTTCGCGGCATTCGTGATCGTCGGCGGCTACTTCGGCCAGAGCTCCTACGGCCGGTTCTCGACGACCAAGCTCGGCTTGAACCTGAACCCCAAGTTCGGCTGGTGGCTGATGGAGATCCCGGCGACCGTGGTGTTCTTGGCCGCCTACCTGAGCGGGCCGGCCCGCTTCGAACCGGCGTCGCTGGTGCTGGCCGGCATCTGGGCGCTGCACTACGCCAACCGGGGCTGGTTCTTCCCGCTGGCGATCCGCCAGATGCCCGGCAAGCGCAGCACCTTCAATATCTCGGTGGTGGTGATGGGCATGCTCGTCACGTCCATGCACGGCTACCTCAACGGCGCGCTGTTCAGCCACGACTACCTTCACCAGTACGGCACCGGCTGGCTGACCGACCCGCGCTTCCTGGTGGGCCTGGCGGTCTACCTGTGCGGGTTCGCGCTGCTGGTCAACTCCGAGTCGATCGTGCGCAACCTGCGCGACAAGAACACGGTCCGGCGGCGGCCCGCTGCACCCGGCTCCGCCGAGTTTGCGACCGCCGCGCCCGGCGGCGCGGAGTACCGGATTCCGTTCGGCGGCGGCTTCCGCTTCGTCACCAGCCCGGCCTACCTGGGCGAGATGATGGCGTGGGCCGGTTTCGCGATCTTGACCTGGGCGCTGCCCGGCGTCGCCATCCTGCTGATCACCGCCGGCAACCTCATCCCGCGCGCCCTGCAGACCCATCGGTGGTACCAGGAGAAGTTCGTCGACTATCCGACCGACCGCAAGGCGCTGGTTCCCTTCCTGATCTGAGCCGTCACACTTCGGCGGGCCACCCCGTCTAAGGGGTATGACTACCAAACCTCGCATCGACCCACTGCCGCCGATGCGCACCAACATGCTGGTGCGCGCCATGTATCGCTACGCCAAGCGGCGCTTCGGTGAAGTTCCTGAGCCCTTCGCCGTCGCCGCGCATCATCCGCGACTGCTGGTGGCCAACGCGGTGCACGAAGTCCTGCTGCAGTCCGCGTCGCGCAAGCTGCCGGCCGGCCCGCGGGATCTGGCGGTGTTCTGGACCGCCCGCACCGTCGGTTGCTCGTGGTGCGTGGACTTCGGGTCCATGCTGCAACGCCTGGAAGGCATCGACACCGACCGGCTGAAGCACATCGATGACTACGCGACCTCCCCGCTCTACAGCGACGACGAGCGGGCCGCGATCGCCTACGCCGACGCGATGACCACCGATCCGCATTCGGTCACCGACGAGCAATTCGCTGACCTGCAGCACCGGTTCGGTGACGCCGGGGTGATCGAGCTGACCTACCAGATCGGGGTGGAGAACATGCGGGCACGGATGTACGCAGCGCTGGGCATCACCGAGCAGGGCTTCAACTCCGGCGACGCCTGCCGGGTGCCGTGGGCCACCGAGGATCAACGAGGCTGACTCGCCGGAGTAATCTCGATGTAGGCGATCGGGATGCCTGCTGCCGCGCTGCCCTTGTCCAGACCGCACTCGAAGATCCGCATCACCGGACTCCAGTTGGCGGCGATAGCGTGTTCGGCGAGCGCATCGCCGGACCCGGGCAGAATCCGGGCGATCGCGGCCACCGGTTGCCCTGCGGGTTTGCCGCGCAGGCTACTGGGAACCACAACGACGTTGGGGTTGTTGCGGATTCGCTTGACCTTGCCGGTGGACGCGTCGGTGCGGACGTAGAGCTTTCCGGCTGCGAGACCGTGATTGATCGGGCTCGGCACCGCCTCCCCCGACCGTTTGAACGTGACCAGCAGGATCTGCCGGGACTTGTCGAAGCCGGTGAAGTCCGTTCCGGTGGCGTCGGCGATGTCAAAGGCATCGCGGTGGCGCATCTTGTCCATGGCGCGAAACATCAACGCGCCCATTTTCTTTGAGATGCTATTGGCCACGTTCTTCCTCCGATCGGTTGGCGGGGCGCAGCGGGGACCCGGTGAACTTGTCCGGGTTGGCGATATCCCAGATCGCCACCACTCGCCCGTCGCGCACCGTCATCGCGGTGACGCGCGGCATCAGCTCGGGGAACCCGTCCGCGCCGGGGGCCCCCGGGGTGTAGGCGCCGAGTTCGCCGTTGACCAGGGCCAGCTGGTTCGCGGTGATCAGGGTC
This sequence comes from Mycobacterium sp. P7213, assembly GCF_900604305.1. Classification (NCBI taxonomy): domain Bacteria; kingdom Bacillati; phylum Actinomycetota; class Actinomycetes; order Mycobacteriales; family Mycobacteriaceae; genus Mycobacterium; species Mycobacterium sp. P7213. The sequence goes on along the minus strand of NZ_UWOA01000001.1, from coordinate 83,809 downwards.
GGGCCGTAGCGGCGGGCCAGGCCGAGCAGGAACCGCGCCACCTTCTTATGCCCCCGAATGACCCGCGGGGCGGTCGGCGCCCGGCGGTTCGCGTCGCCGGTGAACGTCACGTCGGGGTGCAGCAGCGCCACCACGGCCGCCAGATCGCCGGACGCCATCGCGGCCATCAGTGAGCCGACCGCCTCCTCGTGGCGCGGATCGGGCCGCGGCGGCGGATCAGCGGTGACGGCCTTGCGGGCACGCGATGCCAGCTGGCGGGCTGCGGCTTCGGTGGTGTTGAGCACCCCGGCCACCTCGCCGAACGGCACCGCGAACCCGTCGTGTAGCACAAACGCCACTCGCTGATCGGGAGTCAGCCGCTCCAGCACCACCATGGCGGCGAACCGGGCGTCTTCACCGGCCACCACAGACGACAACGGATCGGCGTCGTCGTCGATGGTGGTCACCACCGGTTCGGGCAGCCACTCGCCGACATAGGACTCACGACGCCGCGCCGCCGAACGCAGCCGGTCCAGGCCGAGGCGACTCACCACCGTGGTCAGCCACGCCCGCGGGTCGACGATGTGGTCACGTTCGGCGGCGTCGAACCGCAGCCAGGCGTCCTGCACGATGTCCTCGGCATCGGCGAACATGCCGGTGAGCCGGTAGGCCACCGCCAACAGGTGAGGCCGCAGCGCCTCGAAATCCTCCACCGATGCGGTCATCGCCACCAGCCTAGGCCTGCCTCGACTAAGGGCGTTGCGACACAATGCAGGAGTGTCCAAGCCGCGCATCGACCCCGTCCGCTGGCAGCCGCCTGGATCGCGGCCGTTGCCCCCGCCGGATTCCACCCCGACACTGACCCTCATCGATATACCCGGTATCGCGCCCGAGGACGTAGTCGCCGCGGCCGACGGCAGCATCTGGACCGGGGTCGAGGACGGCCGCATCATCGCCGTCGACTCGGCAGGCGGCGCACCACGGGTGGTGACCGACACCGGCGGGCGCCCGCTGGGCCTGGCCTTCACCCGCGATCACCGACTGCTGATCTGTGACAGCCACCGCGGCCTGCTGCGTTATGACCCGCAGACCCAACAGCTGGAGACCCTGGTCAGCGAGGTAGGTGGCCGGCCGCTGACATTCTGCTCCAACGCCGTCGAATCAGCCGACGGCACAATCTATTTCACCGAATCCACCAGCCGGTTCCGCTACGAGCACTACAAGGGCTCGGTAGTCGAGGCCCGCGGCAGCGGATCGCTGCTGCAACGCAGTCCCGACGGCGCGGTGCGCGTGCTGGCGGCCGGGTTGCATTTCGCCAACGGTGTGACGCTGACCGCCGACGAATCGGCCGTGGTGTTCGCCGAAAGCACCGGCCGGCGACTGTCCAAGTACTGGCTGACCGGCCCGCACCGCGGTTCGATCACGCCGCTGGTAGAGGAGCTGCCCGGCCATCCCGACAACATCTCGACCGGGACCGACGGACGGATCTGGGTCGCGATGGTCTCCGATCGCAACGCCCTGTCGGACTGGCTGAGCCCTCGTGCGCCGGTCCTGCGTCGGCTGTTGTGGCGGCTACTGCCCTATCGCTGGCTGCCCGACCCGAAATCGGTGGTGTGGGTGGTCGGCTTCGACGCCGACGACGGGCGGGTGCTGGCCCAGTACCGCACCGAACACCCCGACTTCGGGCTGGCCACCGGAGTGGTGGAGGCCGACGGCCGGCTGTGGATGGGCCGGATCGCCGGGCCGGGCCTGGCGTATTTCCAGCTATAGCCTCCAGCTGTAACTTCCGTCCCACCAGCCACAGCGTGGCTCCCCATATTTGCCCTGCCCTTGCCCTACCCTGCACACACGATGACTTCTCTGCGCTCGGTGTCAGCCCTGGTGGCGGTGGGTTTTCTCGCCACGGCTCCCCTGGTCGCCCCTGCCGCCGGGGCGGATCCCACCCCCGGCCTGAACGCGGGAACGGTCGGCTGCCCGTATCAGGTCAACACCCCGCCCGCGGTAGACGCCTCCGAAGTGCCCCAAGCCGGCGCGCCCCCGCTGCCGTTGCCCGTGCCGGCCACCCCGGTCGGCGGCGAGGCCCTGGCCGGCTGCGGGATCGTGGCCGCACCCGACACCCCGCCAGTGCCCAGCGAGGTCTCCGCCGAATCCTGGCTGGTGGCAGACCTGGACAGCGGCGCGGTAATCGCGGCCCGCGATCCGCACGGCCGGCACCGGCCCGCCAGTGTGATCAAGGTGCTGACCGCGATGGCGGCACTGAACGAGCTGGACCCCAACATGGTGGTTCTCGGCACCCAGGAAGACGCCAACGCCGAGGGCACCCGCGTCGGCGTCGGCCCCGGCGGCCGCTTCACCGTCGACCAATTGCTGCACGGCCTGCTGATGGGATCGGGCAACGACGCCGCGCACGCCCTGGCCATGCAACTCGGCGGCTGGGATGTGGCGCTGCACAAGATCAATACCCTGGCCGCGCGGCTAGGCGGCCGCGACACCCGTGCCGCCACCCCGTCCGGGCTGGACGGGCCCGGCATGAGCACCTCGGCCTACGACATCGGACTGTTCTACCGCTACGCCTGGAACAACCCGGCGTTCACCAACATCGTCGCGACCCGCACCTTCGACTTCCCGGGCTACGGCGACACACCCGGCTACCAGCTGGAGAACGACAACCAGCTGCTCTACAACTACCCAGGCGCGCTGGGCGGCAAGACCGGCTACACCGATGACGCCGGGCAGACGTTCGTCGGGGCCGCGACCCGGGACGGGCGCCGGCTGGTGGCAGTACTGCTGCGCGGCACCCGGCAGCCGATCCCGCCCTGGCAGCAGGCCGCGCAGCTGCTCGACTACGGCTTCTCCGTCCCGGCCGGCACCCGAGTCGGGACGCTGATCGAGCCCGACCCGTCGCTGGTGGCGGCCCGAGGCCCGGCCGACGCCCCGAACCCGCAGGCCATGCTGTTGCCGCCGTCCGACGACACGGTGCCGGTACGCGTCGGGGTGGCCATCTTCGGAACGATCGTGGTTTTCGGACTCATCATGGGCGCCCGGGCGGTGAACCGCCGCCCCGGTAGGGGCTCGGCATGGTGATCCGACGCCAATTGGTACGCGCCATTCGCTGCGCACCCCCTGCTGCGCTGACCGATCATGCTCCGGAGTGCAGCACGATTCCGCGAATGTTCTTGCCGTCCCGCAGATCCTGATACCCCTGGTTCACGTCTTCGAGCCGGTACCGAGCGGTGACCAGCTCGTCGAGGTTGAGTTGACCGGCGTCGTAGAGCCGCAGCAGCCGCACGATGTCGTACTGCGGGTTGGCCGAGCCGAACAGTGATCCCTTGATGGTCTTCTCCATCAGCGTCAGCATCATGCCCGAGACATGGACCGTCAGCTTCTCCGGGCTGGCTAGGCCGACCACGATCACGGTCCCGCCCTTGCCGACGACGTCGAACGCCGCCGAGATCACTTCCTCCTCGACGGTGCCGACAGTAACGATCGCCTGGTCCGCACCCTGCCCCCAAGACAGTTCGTGGACCTTCTCGGCGGCCTCGCTCGCCGATGAGAATGCATGGCTGGCACCGAATTTCAGTGCCGTCTCGCGCTTGAACTCCACCGGGTCGACCACGATCACGTACTTGGCGCCCGAGTGCAGCGCGCCCTGCACGGTGTTGATACCGATACCGCCGACGCCGTAGACGACCGTGATGTCCCCGGGCCGGACGTTGCCGGCGTAGGCGGCCGCACCCCATCCGGTGGGGACTCCGCAACCGACCAGCACAGCGGTCTCCAGCGGCAGCCAGTTATCGATCTTGACCACCGAATGCTCGGAGATGACCGCACGTTCGGAGAACGTGCCCAGCATGCACATGGCGCCGAATTCCTTGCCGGCACCGCGGAATCGGAATGTCCCGTCCGGCATGCAGCCGTCCAGGATGGTAGCGCCCATGTCGCAAAGGCTTTGGCGGCCGGTGGCACAGTAGCGGCATTTTCCGCAGCTGGGGATGAACGAGCACACCACGTGATCACCGGGGGCTACCTTCGTCACCCCGGGACCGACGTCCTCGATGATCCCCGCGCCCTCATGCCCGCCGACGATCGGATACCGCGGTGGCAGATCTCCGTCGGTCAGGTGCAGATCCGAATGACACAGGCCGGCAGCGACATACCGGATCAATACCTCCCCGGGGCCGGGGCCGTCGAGATCGAGTTCCATGATCTCGAACGGCTTGCCCGGCTCCAGCAGTACCGCCGCAGTGGTTTTCACAGCGTCATTCCCGTGAGTGCCTGCGCCAGCGTGTCGTTGAGCTCCGACAGCTGCGCCCACAGGGTGTTGGTCAGCTCGGTGTCGTCGGTCGCGTTCAGCAGCCCCACCGACAAGTCATCGCGCGCGTTGAGGAAGCCGGCGGTGATGCTGGTGGCCGGGTCGAACAGTGCGTCGTTGATGACGGAGCCAAACGCGTTGAAGCTGGACAGCAGGTTCGACGAGTCCGACCAGTACTCGCCGGTCTGCATCGCCGCGAAGGTCTGCTCGGTGAGGTGCTGTAGTTGCAGCCCGGCCAGCACGCTCGGCAACTCGACATCCTTGATCATCAGCGGCAGGTTGTTGATCAGCGCGTTGAAGCTGCCTTCGGGGTTGGCCAACACGTTGTTGAACACGCCTGCCCAGTTGGGCCCGAGTTCCGGCGACACCATCCGGTCGAAGACCGACGGCACCGTGTCCTGCCCGCCGAACAGCTGGGCAAAGGTGTCCGCGCCGATCGCTGCCTTGATCTGGCCGATCTGCAGGTTGTCCCAGAGCCAGTTGATGTTCGACGACTGGTGGAAGGAGTAGCCGTACTCGAGCAGCCGCTCCTGGGCCAGCGCCGCGTACTCCTCCGGGGTGACCGTCGGCATGTCCGCCGGCAGGTAGTCCTTGACGTCGGAGATCGGCACCACGGTGGTCTCGATGTTGGGGTTGGTGATCGTTCCGGACACGTCCTGCCAGCGCAGCAGGACACCACCATTGGTCAGGTCGCCGATGTTCACCCAGTTCGCGTAACCGGGGTTCTCGCCGCTGAGGATGTAGTAGGTGTAGCCGTCGTTGCCCTGGAAGATCTGGGTGCTGTTCAGGCTGCCCGTCACGCTGGCGAACGGAACGTATTGTCCCCATTCGTTGGTGACCTGCAGGCCGTGGTAGCCGGCCTCGAGCTCGGGCACCTTGAGCACCAGCGCCTGGCCCGGCTCCAGCGCAAAGTTGCCCATGCTGCTGACCTGACCCGGCAGGGTCAGTCCCGGGATGTTGGCGGCGGTGTCGCCGAGCTTGCTGAACTCGTTCGGGTCGTTCAACAGCGGGTACTGGATCTGGTGGTAGTAGGTGTCGGACATGTTCACCAAGGGCAGCACCTTGCCGGTGATACCCAGAATGGTGCCGATCTGGTCATCGTTGAGCCACGGAACGCTCTGCTCTGCACCGTCTTTGACGATATGGACGTCGTTGTGGATCTGGCCCCAGTCCCCTACGGTGTCTCGCACCAGCAGCGAGGTCGCGCCGGCGCTGCTGAACCAGTTGGCCCCGTTACCGGGGTCTGTGGCGCTGACGATGATGGTGTAGCTGCCGTCCGCGTTAGGGGTCGCGTCGGCGAAGCTGAAGCTTGCCATCGGCGCGAAATTCGATTGCACGACGCTGCCGGAGTAGGTGGCCAGCCCGCCGCCGATGGACCCGTCACCGGGGTGCACCGTGATGGTGTAGCTGCCGTTCGGGTCCAGCGGCATCAGGCCGTACTGGTTGTCCGGGTTGCCGTAGATCAGGTACGACTGCGGGTCGGTGCCCGAAGCGTTCCACATGAACGGGGCCGCCGTGTAGGCAGTCCCGTTGATCTGCGGGAAGTCCGGCAAGCCGGGGAATTTCAGCGTGCCCGCGTTGAACTGGGACAGGATGATCGACAGGGTGGTCGCCGACATGTTCTGTACGTACTGCGGCAGCATGCCATCCGACGCTCCGTGATTGATGAAGTCGAACAGCGGGCTGTTGGCGTCGAAGTCCGCGATCTGGGCCTGGGCCTGCTCCAGGGCAGCGACCGCACCCTGCAGGGCGGCGGCCTCGGCGGCCGCGTGCGGCGCGGCCAGCGCCATGGCCAGCCCGCCGGCGGCCATGCTGCCGGCCACGCCGGCGACGCGGACCAGCCGGCGGGAGCGCTGACGGCGCTCCGCCCGGTTGGCGGGGGTGAAGGTAGGACGGTTGGTGACTGCGACGTGTGCCATGTGATTCTCCAAAAGGGGATGAAAGGTCTGTTCTGAGTGGGTGTCTGGGGTCTGTGATGTGGCGATAGGACTACCTCGCTACCGATGCCCGCACGGCCGGCCGGTCGGCGCTGAAGTGCAGCGCACCGTCTTCGACCGGCGCCGTGCGTAGCCGTTCGACGTCTTTTTCGTAGGCCATCTCGGCCGTCCACGGCCCGGTTGTGCCGGCGCGCGGGAACTGTGCGACGCCGCGTTGCACATAGCCCGACCCCAGATCGAGCAGTGGCACCCGCGGCATGCCCTCGTCGTCGAGAACCGGCTCGAAACCCTGGTGTCCGTGCACATCCAGGTGGTCGAGCAACCGGCAGAAGTGCTCGCAGACCAGGTCGACCTTGAGGGTCCAGGAGATGTTGGTGTAGCCGAAGGCGAACACCAGGTTGGGCACCCCGGACAGCATCATCGACTTGTAGACCGTGGTGTCCGCAGGATTCACCGGCGCACCGTCGATGCTGAGCGTGATCTTGCCGAAGGCCGACATGGTGAGTCCGGTGGCGGTCACCACAAGGTCGGCTGCCAGCTCCCGGCCCGAGGCCAGCCGGATGCCGGTCGGGGTGAACCGCTCGATCACATCGGTGACCACGCTGGCCCGCCCGGATGAGATCGCCTTGAACAGGTCACCATCTGGCACCATGCACAGCCGCTGGTCCCACGGGTCGTAACGCGGGGTGAAGTGGGTGGCGACGTCGAAGTTCTTCGGCAGCTGGCGACGCACATTGGCGATGAGCAGCCGACGCATCAGCCCCGGCGCGCGTTTGCAGGCCTTGAAGATCCCGCGGTTGAGCACGATGTTCTTGCGCCGGATGATCGGGTTGGCGCGCTGCGGGCCCAGCACCTTGTTCAAGATGTTGGCAACGGGGTCCTCGGCCGGGGTCGAGAACACGTAGCTCGGGGAGCGCTGCAGCATGGTGATGTGACCGGCCTTGGGGGCCATCGCGGGGATCAGCGTGACCGCCGTTGCGCCGCTGCCGATCACGACCACCCGCTTATCGGTGTAGTCCAAGTCTTGCGGCCAGTGCTGCGGGTGGATGACCTGGCCGGCGAACTCGTCGACTCCGGCGAACTCGGGCGTGAAGCCCGCGTCGTAGTCGTAGTAGCCGGTGCCCAGGAAGAGGAATCGTGCGGTGAACCGCGCTGTCGCACCACTGCCGGTGTGCTCGGCGGTGACGCTCCAGCGGCCCAGTTCCCGGGAGAAGTCCGCGGTCAGCACCCGGTAGCCGAACCGGATGTGTTCGGACAGGTCGTTGTCGGCGACCACCTGACGCAGGTAGTCCATGATGATCGGCCCGTCGGCGATCGCCTTGCGGTGCGTCCACGGCGCAAAGCCGAAGCCGAAGGTGGCCATATCCGAGTCCGAGCGAATCCCGGGATACCGGAACAGGTCCCACGTGCCGCCGATGGACTCCCGGCCATCCAGGACCGCGAACGACGTGCCCGGCCGGTGAGTCTTGAGATGGTAGGCGGCGCCGATCCCGGAGATGCCGGCGCCGACGACGAGGACGTCGAAGTCCGCGGTCTGCTTCTGGCTGGCGGTCGTGATTGTCACGCATATCTCCTCTGAGCACCTGGTGTGGCGTGGTTCACGTTAAAGTCGCAACGGCCGGGTGCGGTATGTCCGTTCGCTCAGATCTTTTGCGGATATGTGTGCGATGGCACACTCATCGCATGGATGCCCCGCCGCCGCCCTCCGACGTCGTCGCGCTGATGGGCGACGTGGCCGAACTGATGCTGACCGAAATCGATGACCTGGTCGCCGAGATGGACGCCGCCGAGATCGAACTGTCGCCGTTCCTGGGCGCCGACGCGGCGCTGACCGCGGAGATGTCGGCGAGCAACCGCGCCAATCTCGCCCGGGTGATGACCATGTTCGCCCGCCGCGACGACCGGCCCGCCTCCTTCGACGTTCCCCCCGAGGCCCTGGACGTCGCCCGCACCATTGCGCGGCGCGGCATCGGCCTCGACGTGCTATTCCAGTCCTACCGCCGCGGCCAGAACGTCGGCTGGCAGCGCTATATGGCGCACGCCGCCCAGATCGTGCCGCCGGGTCCGCTGCTCATCCAGCTACTGAACGCCTCTTCGCAACGCATGTTCGAGTACGTCGACCACGTGGTCAGCCAGGTCATCGCCGAGGCCCAGCGGGAACGCGAGGAGGTGCTCGGAGGTGCGCTGGCGCGCCGCGCAGAGACCATCCGGCTGATCCTCGACGATGCCCCGATCGACAGCCGTCGGGCCAGCGGCCAGCTGGGCTACGAGTTGGGCCGGCACCACACCGCGCTGGTGCTGTGGGCTCCCCCGCTCGGCGAGATCCAGGGCGCGTTGGAATCGGCCGCCGGGGTGCTGGCGCAGGCCGCCGGTGCGCGGCGGCCCCTGACGTTGCCGGCCGGAACGTCCACGTTGTGGGCCTGGCTGGGCAGCGAGGCCGCCCCGGCGCTGGATGCACTGCGGGAGTCGATCAATCGCATCCATCCCACTATCCGCGTCGCGGTGGGCCCTGCCCGGCACGGAATCGGCGGCTTCCGCCGCACCCACACCGCGGCACTGGCTGTCCAGCGTGTGCTTGTCGCGCATCCTGCCGGGACCCGGGTCGGGCTCTACGACGAGCTGGAGGTCACCGAACTGGCGGCCCAGAACCTGGACCGCGCAGCCGAATTCGTGGCCACCACACTCGGTCCGTTGGCTGCCGATGACCCCAGCGCGGAGCGCCTGCGCGAGACGCTGCGAGTGTTCCTCGACGAGGCCGAGAACGCGCCGCGGGCCGCGGCCCGCCTCCATGCTCATCGGAACACGGTGCTGCAGCGAGTGGCGCGCGCCACCGAGCTGCTGGGTCACCCGCCCAGCACGCGGCGGCTGGCGGTTGAGCTCGCGCTCGAACTCGCCCACCAGATCGGCCCCCGGGTTCTCACCCGAGCCTGATCGGCTGGATTCATATCCCCTACGGTGAGCCAGATGGGCCGATTCGCCGAACTGCGCCGCTCCTCGCCGCTGGCGCTGCTGGTGGGAGTGGCCGCCGCCAGTGTCGGCGTCATCTACGGCTACGACCTGTCCAACATCGCCGGCGCGCTGCTGTTCATCGAGCGTGACTTCGGGCTGACCGATACCCAACAGGAGATGATCGCCACCGCGACGGTGATCGGCGAGATCGCCGGCGCCATGGCCGGCGGGTGGCTGGCCAACGCGATCGGCCGGAAACGCTCGATGGTGTCGGTGGCGCTGGGCTACGCGGTATTCGCGGTGCTGGGGGCGGCGGCGACGTCGGTGTCGACGCTGACCGTGGCGCGGCTGCTGCTGGGCATCACCATCGGCGTATCGGTAGTGGTGGTTCCGGTGTTCGTGGCCGAGTCCGCGCCGGCTCACGCCCGGGGCGCACTGCTGGTCACCTACGGGGTGGCCACGGTGATCGGGATCATCGCCGGCTATCTGTTCGCCTACTTGCTGGCCGGCACCGGCAATTGGCGGGCGATGCTGGGTCTGGCCGCGGTCCCGGCGGTGCTGGTTGCTCTGCTGCTGGCACGCGTCCCCGACACCGCGCGCTGGTATCTGCTCAAGGGCCGCGTCGACGATGCGGAACGCACCCTGCGGCGGATCGAACCCGGCGCCGACGCGCAGCGCGAGCTGGCCGAGATCGGCCGCACCCTGACCGAGGAGCAGGCCGGCGGAGTCGGCGTGCTGCGCGAGATGCTGCGGCCGCCTTACCTGCGGGCGACGCTGTTCGTGGTGACACTGGGCTTCTTCATCCAGATCACCGGGATCAACGCGATCGTCTACTACAGCCCCCGACTGTTCGAGAAGATGGGCTTCGAAGGCGATTTCGCGTTGCTGGTTCTGCCGGCACTGGTGCAGGTCGCCGCCCTGGCCGCAATGGTCGTCTCACTGGTGATCATCGACCGCGTCGGCCGGCGGCCGATCCTGCTGTCGGGGATCGCCGCGATGGTCGCGGCCAACCTGCTGCTGGTTGCGGTGTTCGCCGCCGGCGAGACGTTCGGTGACGCCCTGGCGGCGGTCAAGTTCGGTGGGGTGCTGCTGTTCACCGTCGGCTATACCTTCGGGTTCGGCTCTCTGGTGTGGGTGTACGCCGGCGAGAGCCTGCCGGCCAGGATGAGAGCCATGGGGTCCTCGGCGATGCTGACCTCCGACCTGGTGGCCAATGCGATCGTCGCCGCGGTGTTCCTGACCATGCTCACCTCGCTGGGCGGGGCCGGGACGTTCGCGGTGTTCGGTGTGCTGGCGGTGCTGAGCCTGGGCTTCGTATACCGCTACGCCCCCGAGACCAAGGGCCGCCAGTTGGAAGACATCCGGCACTTCTGGGAGAACGGCGGACGCTGGCCCTCCGAGGGCGGCGAAGCCCTGGTTGCTGACAGCGAGGCCTCGGCATGACCGTCATCGCCGCCGGCGCCGCCGTGATCGACGGTGCGGTGCTTCGGCCCGGCTGGGTGTCGGTGGCCGAGGGGCGCATTGCCGATTGCGGGGCTGGGCCGGCCCCGATTCGGCCAGACCATGACTTCCGTGACTGCGTACTGGTTCCCGGCTTCGTCGACATGCATTCCCACGGTGGCGCCGGCGTCTCCTACGCTGACGATCCGGACCACGCGGCGGCCCTGCACGCTGCGCACGGCACCACCGGCGGCCTGGCCAGCTTGGTGACCGCGTCGCCGGAAACCCTCCTGGCGCAGGTGCACACACTGGCTGCCGCGGCCCGGCGCGGCGTGGTGGACGGCATCCACCTAGAGGGGCCGTGGCTGAGCCGGCTGCACTGCGGTGCACACGACAGCGGTCAGCTGCGTGCGCCCTCTGATGCCGAGGTCGAGGCGCTGCTGGTTGCCGGCGGTGGCACGATCCGAATGGTGACGCTGGCCCCCGAGCTGCCCGGTGCCATCGCGACCATCCGGCACTTGGTGGATGCGGGAATCGTTGTGGCCGTGGGACATACCGACGCGAGCTACGAACTGACGCAGGAGGCGATCGATGCCGGGGCGAGGGTCGGCACCCACCTGTTCAACGCGATGCGGGCATTGCATCATCGCCAGCCGGGGCCGGTCCCGGCGCTGCTGTCCGACCCCCGGGTGACCGTCGAGCTGATCGCCGACGGCGTGCACCTGCACCCGGGGGCGATCCGCCACGTGGTGGCCACCGCCGGCCCGGGCCGGGTCGCACTGGTCACCGATGCGATGGCCGCCGCCGGAGTCGGCGACGGCGCGTTCCGTCTCGGCGGGCTCGACGTCGACGTCGCCGACGGGGTGGCCCGGCTGCGCGGTACGGCGACGATCGCCGGCAGCACCGCCACCATGGACCGGTTGTTCGCGACCGCGGTACGACTGCTCGGGGCAGACGATGCGGCCCTGGCCGCCGCCGTGCGCATGACCTCGTCCACGCCGGCGCACGTCCTGGGACTGCACCGGGCCGGTGTTCTGGCAGCCGGGCGTGACGCCGACCTGGTTGTGCTGGATCGAGATTGGCGGGTCGCGCGGGTCATGCGGCGCGGCGCCTGGCTCGGATAGGCTGCAAAGATGAGCGAACCGACCGTCACCCACGACAACGGGCAGTACAAGATCACCGTCGACGGCGAACAGGCCGGGTTCGCCGACTACATCGAACGTGGCGATCAGCGGATCTTCCACCACACGGTGATCGACAAGGCGTTCGGCGGGCGCGGCCTGGCCAGCACGCTGATCGGCGCCGCCCTGACCGACACCCGTGCGGCCGGCAAACGCGTCGTACCGACCTGCTCGTTCGTCGAGGCCTACATCACCAAGCACCCGGAGTTCGCCGACCTCGTCGACCCGTCCGGCGACTGATCATGACGCGGATCGCCGTCAACAAGCAGTCCGCCTCGGTCTACCGGGCCTACCTGGACGCCGCCGCAGAGGTGCGGGCACGTGCCGAAGACGCCGGATTGCCGCCGACCGTCCTGGAACTGGTGAACCTGCGGGTTTCCCAGATCAATGGGTGCGCGTTCTGCCTGAACATGCACAGCAAGGCGCTGCTGGCCACCGGCGACACCGTGCAGCGGATCGCGGTGCTGCCGGCCTGGCGAGACACTCAGCTGTTCTCCGACACCGAACGGGCTGCCCTGGAGATCGCCGAGGCGGTCACGTGGATCTCCGAGGCGCACCTGGACGACGACGAGTACACGTTGCTGCGCGAGCACCTCACCGACGATCAGGTCTCGCTGCTGATCTGGTCGGCCATCACGATCAACTCGTTCAACCGGGTATCGATCATGAGCCGCTACCCGGTGCCGGCCGACACATAACTCTCCTAGGGTCGGGGCTCAGTCGACACGCAGGTTGTCCGCCGACGTCGCCGCCCATGCGGTGGCGAACAGAATGAGCCGAGCGGTGACATAGGCGAACACCAGCAGGCCCAGGACTGGTCCGAACACCGCCCCGGCCGGGCCGTTGATCACCGACTGCAGATACACCGAGCCGGCCTGCTTGAAAAGTTCGTAGCCGACGGCGGCGATAGCACCGGCCTCCATCGCGCTGTTGAAGCTCACCGATTCGCGGGGCAACCGGGCAATCATCCAGGTGAACAACAGCCACGACACCCCGGCGGCCATGGTCAATGACGCGACCCGCAGCAGGCCACCCAGCAGGGTGAAGTCAGGAACGCCCAGCCACCGCAGCACGCTTCGCATCAACTTCGGATCAGCCAGGGCGGTCAGCGCGACGGTGACCAGCATGGCACCGAACGCCCACGCCATCGCGAGCAGGTCCGAAAGCTTGGAAGAGACGAAACCCTGCTTGTCCGAACGGGTTTCCCACATCTCCGACAGCGCCTCGCGCAGGTTGGCCATCCAGGTCAACCCCACCCAGGCAGCGGTCGCCAGGCCGATCACACCGACGGAGGCTCGTGAGGAGATTGCGCTGTCCATCAGCGTGACGAGCTCGTTGCCGAACTCGCCGGGGATCGAATGCTTGATCCGGCGCTCGATCTCGTCGAGCACCTCGGGCCGGCGCGACAGCAGGAAGCCGCCGACGGAGAACCCGACCATGGCCAGCGGGAACAGCGCGAAGATGGTGTAGTAGCTCATCCCCGCGGCAAAGAAGTTGCCCTGGCGGTCGTCGTAGCGCTCTTGGGCGCGCACCACGTGATCGAACCAGCCGTAGCGCGACCGCAGCCGGTCGATGACGCCCGGCTTAGACCCGTTGGACTGGTCGGTCACGGCTTTGCTCATGCCTGCGCTGGAAGCAATCCCACCCGGTCGTACACCCGCGCGAGCGTGGCAGCGGCCGCCTCGCGGGCCCGGCTCGCACCGGCGGCCAGCACCGCCTCCAGCTCGGCCGGGTCGGCGAGCAGCTCGTCCACCCGGGCCTTGATCGGGGTGACGAACTCGGCGACGGCCTCGGCGGTCTCCTTCTTCAGATCGCCGTAGCCGCGCCCCGCATAGCCGTTCACCAGGGACTCGACATCCGTACCGGTGACCGCGGCCTGAATGGTCAGCAGATTCGAGATGCCCGGCTTGGTGTCCGGCTCGTAGCGGATCTCGCGCTCGGAGTCGGTGACCGCCGAGCGGATCTTCTTGGCGCTTTTCGCCGGGTCGTCGAGCAGGCTGATCAGGCCGGCGTCGGTGGCCGCCGACTTGCTCATCTTGGCGGTCGGGTCCTGCAGGTCATAGATCTTGGCGGTGGCCTTCGGGATCATCGGCTCGGGGACGACGAAGGTCTCCGGGAAGCGCGCGTTGATGCGCTGCGCGAGGTCGCGCGCCAGCTCCAGGTGCTGGCGCTGGTCTTCCCCGACCGGGACCACCGCGGTGTCGTAGAGCAGCACGTCGGCGGCCATCAGCACCGGATAGGTGAACAGACCGACGGTGGTGGAGTCGGCCCCCTGCTTCTGCGACTTGTCTTTGAACTGCGTCATCCGCGACGCCTGGCCGAAACCGGTGAAACAGCCGAGCAGCCAGGCGAGTTCGGCGTGGGCCGGCACATGGCTCTGCACGAACACCGTGCTGCGGGCCGGGTCGATCCCCAGCGCGAGGTACTGGGCGGCGGTCACCAGCGTGCGGCGGCGCAGCGTCGCCGGGTCCTGCGGCACGGTGATCGCGTGCAGGTCGACGACGCAGAAGAACGCCTCGTGATCGTCCTGCAGGCTGGTCCACTGCGCGACCGCGCCGAGGGCGTTTCCGAGGTGAAGCGAGTCGGAGGTCGGCTGGGCGCCGGAGAATACGACGGGACGGGTTGCGGGAGTGCTCATGATGGTCCGATCCTGTCACGCCAGCGTCCCGGTGACCGCACCTGGTAACAGAGCGCTTGCTCTGTTACGGTGACGGCCATGCCCCGCCCGCGCGTGTACGACCACGAGCAGGTGCTCGACGCCGTCGAGACGCTTGCCGCACGGTCCGGCCCGGCCGCGGTGACCATTCGCGCGATCGGGGAGGCCACCGGCGCCTCCAACGGAGCGGTCTACCACGGGTTCGGCTCGCGGGCCGGGCTGGTTGCCGCCGCCTGGCTGCGGGCCGCCCGGCGCTTTCTGGCGGTGCAGGGCGACCTGGTGGACGCGGTCACCGACCCAGTCGAGGCCGTGGTTGCTGCCGCCGACGCTCCGGTGGCGTTCGCGCAGCGTCATCCCGACGCCTGCAAGCTGCTGTTCGCGATCCAGCGCAACCAGATGGCCGACGACGACCTGTCTCCGGAACTGGCCGAGCAGCTCCGCGGCACCGATGCCGAGCTGGTCGGCCTACTCATTCGGCTTGCGGACGGCCTGTGGCACCGCCGCGACGCCGCCGCCGTCGACACCATCACCACCTGCGTCGTCGATCTACCCACCGCGATCGTGCTCAGCCGGAATCGGTTGGGCAGCGCACGCGCCCACGCCCACCTGCGCGCGGCGGTCCGCGCCGTGCTGTCGGTCGGGCCACCCCTGGCGGTTCAGCGAGGCTCGACGGAGGAGAGCCGAAGCTGGGACCGCCGCATGAATCAGAAAGGATCCACCCCATGAACCTGACCTATGACGACACGATCGCCGTGCTGGACCTCGGCGACGACGAAAACCGTTTCTCCCCCGACTTTCTCGACGAGATCAACGGGGTGCTCGACGACGTGCTGGCCGCCAACGCCGAGGGCAAGGCGCAGGGCCTGGTGACCACCGCGGGCGGCAAGTTCTACACCAACGGCTTGGACCTGGACTGGCTGATGGCCAACGGCGACCGCACCGACTGGTACGTCGGCCGGGTGCATGCACTGCTCGCGCGGGTGCTGACCTTGCCGATCCCCACCGCGGCGGCCGTCGTCGGCCACGCGTTCGGGGCCGGCGCGATGCTGGCACTGGCCCACGACTTCCGGGTGATGCGCGCCGACCGCGGCTTCTTCTGCCTGCCCGAGGTCGACATCCGGATTCCGTTCACGTCGGGGATGGCGGCGCTGATCCAGGCCAAGCTCACCCCGCAGGCCCAGGTGGCGTCGATGACCACCGGCCGCCGGTTCGGCGGGGTGGACGCCGCGACCTTCGGCATCGTGGACAGCACCGCCGCCGAGGGCGCGGTGACTCCGGCCGCGACCGAGTTTCTGCGGCCGCTGGCCGGCAAGGATTCGGGAACTCTGGGCGCGATCAAGGACACCATGTTCGGCCCGGCGGTGGCGGCACTGGGCGGTTGAGCCCACCCGTCCCACCCGTCACCGGAGTGCGGCGGCATGTCTATTGCCCGCCTTTGAGCGACAATTCAGTCCGTGCACGCCAAACCCGCAACCGACACGGCTGACTTAACGGGTGTTGTCGCGCAAAGGCGGGCAACACTTCCATGGGCTCCCCCACGTGGCGGGTGTGACCGATGAGGACGAGGGCCGACCGATGCCCAGGCGTGCTACGCCCCTGGGTGGCCGACGACGGACTGCTGGTGCGGCTGCGTCTGGTCGGCGGCCGGCTGCCAGCCGCCTCACTGGCCCGGCTGCTGCAGGTCAGCGCCGAGTTCGCCGACGGTTCGGTCTACCTGACCAAGCGGGCCAATCTGCAGCTGCGCGGGTTGGCCGACCACGCCGGTGCGCTGGCCCCCGACGCGGTGGCCGCCGTGGAGTCGACCGGGCTGTTGCCGTCGCCCAGTCACGAGCTGGTCCGCAACATCCTGGTCTCGCCGCAGACCGGCCATGCCGGCGGGCGGGCGGACCTGCGCCCGGTGGCGACTGGGCTGGACGCGCTGCTGTGTGCCGATCCGCGACTCGCCCGGCTGCCCGGTCGCTTCCTGTTCGTGCTCGATGACGGCCGCGGCGACCTGATCGATCGGCAAAGCGACGCGGGCCTGGTGGCGCTCAGTGCCACCGAGGCCCAGCTGCGAGTCGGTGACGACTGGGGTGCGGTGATCGGTCTCGACGACGCCGCCGCCCGGCTCGCCGAGCTGGCGGCGGCATTCCAGGAAGCGCGCGGCGAGCAGCCGGACGCGCCGTGGCATGTCCGCGAACTCGGTCGGCCGCTGCAACCCGCCCTCGCCGCCGACCCGCGCGTCCCGGCCCCGTCGGGTCCGTTACCGTTTGGCAGCGTGCTCGGCGGCACCCACGTGCACGTCCCCGACGGCGTGCTCACGCCGGACCAGGGGCGATCGCTGGCAGAGCACACCGAGCTCGTGGTGACGCCGTGGCAGGGTGTCTTCATCCCCCAAGCCCAGGAGGCGAACCCGTGAGCAGGCCCATGCGCCCGTCTCGGCATTACGACTACATTGCCGACGGTCCGGCCATCTACGTCGAATCGTTCGCGACGATCCGCCGCGAGTCCGACCTGTCCCACATCCCGGCGGCCGCCGAGCGGCTCGCGGTGCGCATGATCCACGGCGCCGGGCAGACCGACGTCGCCAAGGACTTGCTGATCCACCCGGACGCGGTGCCGGCCGGGCGGGCCGCACTCGACGGCGGCGCGCCGATCCTCTGCGATGCCCGGATGGTGGCGGTCGGCGTGACCGCCGGGCGGCTGCCCGCCGGCAACGAGGTGCGCTGTTACCTGCGCGACGAGCGGGTCCCGGATCTGGCGAAGGAATGGGGAACCACCCGTTCGGCGGCGGCCGTCTCGTTGTGGGAACCCGAGCTGGCCGGCGCCGTCGTGGCGATCGGCAACGCGCCGACCGCACTGTTCCACCTGCTGGAGACGATCATCGACGGCGGGCCGCGCCCGGCGGTGATCGTCGGTTGCCCGGTGGGGTTCATCGGCGCCGCGGAGTCCAAGGAGGCGTTGGCCACGCTGCACCGCGACCACGGCATCGACATCCCGTTCGTGACGGTGCGCGGCCGGCGCGGCGGGTCGGCAATCACCTCGTCGGCGTTGAACGCACTCGCCTCGGATGCCGAATGACCGGCAAGTTCTACGGGGTGGGCCTAGGACCCGGTGACCCTGAGCTGATCACCCGCAAAGCGGCCCGGATCATCGCCGATGCCGACGTGGTGGCCTACCACGCCGGGGTCAACAAGTCGTCGTATGCGCGCACCATCGCCGCCGACCTGATCCGGCCCGGAGTCCGCGAAGAAGAGCTGCGCTATCCGGTCACCACCGGCGTTACCGATCACCCCGGCGGCTACGCCGGAGCGCTCGCCGACTTCTACGAGGCATCGGCATCGAGGCTGGCCGCCCACCTGGATGCCGGTCGCACGGTGGCGCTGTTGACCGAGGGCGATCCGCTGTTCTACGGCTCGTTCATGTACATGCACGACCGGCTGGCGATGCGCTTCGACACCGAGATCATCCCCGGTGTGCCGGCGTTCAGCGCCGCTACCGCCGCGCTCGGGATGCCGCTGGTGCGCCAGACCGACGTGCTGACCGTGCTGCCGGGAACGCTGCCGGAGCACGAACTGGCGATGCGACTGGCCGACACCGACGGCGCCATCATCATGAAGCTGGGCCGCACCTTCCCGGCCGTGCGCCGCGCCCTGGTAGCGGCGGGCCGCCTCGAGCACGCCTACTACGTCGAGCGGGCCAGCCATCCGCAACAGCGCTGGCTGCGGGTCGCCGATGTCGAGGAGGCGAGCGTCCCCTACCTGTCGCTGATCGTGGTGGACGGGGACTCCCGCAACGGGCAGCGCTCACGGACGTCGACGGCCCCGGCGCCGGCGGTCGTTGAGCCGGTGCGCGCCGCAGCCGAGCTGCTGGTGATCGGGCTGGGACCGGGACCCGAGGGCTGGCTCACCCGCGAGGCCACCGAAGCGCTGGCCACCGTCGACCACGTGGTGGGCTACGGCCCCTACGTCGCGCGGGTTCCGCAGCGCGAGGGCTTGCAGCGGCACACCTCCGGCAACACCGTGGAGCTCGACCGGGCTCGGTTCGCGCTGGATCTGGCCGCCCGCGGCGAGAAGGTGGCGGTGGTCTCCGGCGGAGATGCCGGGGTTTTCGGGATGGCATCGGCGGTGTTCGAGGCGGCCTCGGAAACCGGTACGGATGTTCAGTATCAACACGTTTCGGTGCGGGTGCTGCCCGGAGTGTCGGCGGTGCAGGCGGTGGCCGCGGCGGCCGGCGCCCCGATCGGTGCCGACTTCGCGGTGCTGAGCCTGTCGGATCGGCTCAAGCCCTGGGCGGTGATCGAGTCGCGGCTGCGGGCGATCGCCGAAGCCGACCTGGTGCTGGCGATCTACAACCCGGCGTCTCGTGCCCGGCCCGACCAGATCGCGATCGCACGCAAAGTGCTACTGGAACACCGGGATGCGCACACGGTGGTGGTCATCGGTCGCGACATCGGCCGGGCGACAGAGGAGCTCAGCGTGACCACCCTGGGCGAGCTGGACACCGACACCATCGATATGAAATGTCTTGTCCTAGTGGGGGCCTCGTCGACGCGGGTGACGGCGGGGCGGGTATGGACGCCGCGATGGGTGCGTTAGCGGTCCAGTTCGTCGGGGCCGGCCCGGGCGCGGCAGATCTGCTGACGGTGCGGGCGGCACGGCTGCTGGCCGACGCCGACGTGGTGCTCTACCCCGGCAGCTATCTGGACCCGCAGGTACTCGCGCACTGCTCGCAGGCGGCCGACCTTGTCGATACCGCCGATCTGGATCTGGATGCCATCACCGACCGACTGGTCACCGCGCATCGGGCGGGTCGCGCGGTGGTGCGACTGGTGTCCGGGGATCCGTCGCTGTACAGCGCGGTCTTCGAGCAGACTCGCCGTCTCGATGCCGCCAGAGTGCCGTGGGAGGTGACGCCCGGAGTGCCGGCGTACGCGGCGGCCGCAGCGGTGCTCGGCAGAGAGCTCACGGTGCCTCTGGTGACGCAGTCGGTGGTGTTGACCCGTACGCAAGTCGCCTCCACCGCCATGCCGCAACGCGAAACGCTCTCCGCCTTCGCCGCCACGCAAGCGACGCTGGTGTTGCATCTGGCGATCACCCGCGTCCGAGCGCTGATGGCCGAACTGGCGCCCGAGTACGGCGCCGACTGCCCGGTCGCGGTGGTCTATCGCGCGTCGCAGCCCGAGCAACTGGTGCTGCGCGGAACGATCACCGACATCGCCGACGCGGTCGAAGAGGCCGGGTTGCGGTCAGCCGCGGTCATCCTGGTCGGCCGGGCGGTAGCCGACCTGCCCGATCCGTGCGGCGGGGAGAGCCATCTCTATGACCCGGCACGCGACCGCTCAGGGCCGGACTAGCGCCCACTGGGTGATCGCCCGGCCCGGTGTCCAGCCGGTGAAGGAGCCCAGCGGTGCGGCGTGCTCGACCTGGATGCGGGTCAGCTCGCCGCCATGTTCGCGGTAGGCCGCCGCCAGCAGCGCCTCGGCCTGCAGCGTGACCCCGTGGGCGACCACCCGGCCGCCCGGCGCCAGCGCTGCCAGACAGGCCGCCAGCACCCCGTCCCGGCTCAGCCCGCCGCCGATGAACACCGCATCCGGGCCGGGCAGGTCCGCCAGCACCTGCGGTGCCGCGCCTTGGACCACCTGCAACCCGGGCACACCGAGGTTCCGAGCATTATCCGAGATACGTTGCACCCTAACGTCGTTCACCTCGACCGCGATGGCACGACAACTCGGATGCGAACGCATCCATTCGATGCCCACTGAACCGGCACCCGCACCGATGTCCCACAACAGCTGCCCGGGGACCGGGGCCAGTCGCGCCAACGCCGCGGCCCGTAGGTCACGTTTGGTGAGCTGCCCGTCATGGCGGTAGGCATCATCGGGCAGACCGGGCGCCCAGCCGGACATCAATGGACCGACCAGTTCCAGGGCGACGATATTGAGCCGCGGGGACGAACCGGTGAAGGTGGCGGCGGTGGTCTCCAACCTGGTTTCAGCCGCTGCGCCGAGGTCGCCGAGCACCACCATCCGGCTCGCTCCGTAGCCGCGCTCGGTCAGCAAGGCGGCCAGCTGCCCCGGGGTGGTCTCATCGGATGACAGCACCAGCACCCGCCGGCCAGGCGCCAGCTCCCGCAGGACCGCGTGCACGTCACGGCCGACCACGCTGACCACCGCGGTGGACTCCGCGGGCCAGCCCAGCCGGGCCCGGGCCAGCGTGACCGACGAAACCGCCGGCAGCACCCTCACCTGATCGGCACCGAACAGTCCGATCAGCGTGGTGCCGATACCGCTGAACAGCGGATCACCCGACGCCAGCGCCACGGTCCGCAGTCCCGCCAGCTCCTCGAACAGCGCGGGCAGCCCGGCGTGCAGCGGAGACGGCCACCGGTGCCGCTGCTGACCTTCGATCTGCGGTAACAGGTCCAGTTGACGCGGTGCGCCGATCACGGCGTCGGCCGCCAGCACCATGTCTCGGGCCGAGTCACCCAACCCGGTCCAGCCGTCGGCGCCGATGCCCACTACGGCGATGCGTTCGGCAGGGCTGGGCTGAGCTGGCACAGCGGCGATGGTAGCTAGGTCAATCGCTGCGTGAGGAATTCCACCACCCGCTTGCGCGCTTCGTAAGCGGGGTGGCCGTCGACCTCGCGGACCTGGTCGGTGAGCACCGAGTGCGCCATCCGGGACAGACCGTGCGGGTTGCCGGACGAGGAATCGATCTCGATCACCTCGAAAGCGTCCCCGAGCCGTGCTTTGAGCGTCGTGAAGCGGTCACCGGGGGCCATCTTGTCTTCGCTGAACCGCAGGCCCAGAGCGCACAGTCCGTCGTTGGCTGCCCGGTCGGCGACGACGCCCAACTCGACCTCCGAGAGCCCCGGGTCACGCCGCTGCTTCAGCGTCAGTGGAATCGGCACGGACGGTTGGCTGAGCACCGGCGCCAGCACGGCGTCGTCGACGGCCGCTGCCAGCGCGAAGCCTCCGGTGAAGCACTGGCCGATCACCCCGACACCCTTGCCGGGAGTCTTCTCGTTGAGGTCACGGGCCAGCGCCCGCAAGAACTGGGTGACCGGGCGCTGCTTGTCGGTGGCGAACGCGGCGAACTCCCGGGTCACGCAGGCCCGGGCGATCGTGGTCGCGGCGTAGCCGGGCGTGATCGCCTTGCCCGGCTCGCCGAACAGCGACGGAATCGCCACGGTGAAACCGTTGTCCACCAGGTGATTTCCCAGCGCCAGGACCCCGGGGTGAATCCCCGGGATCTCCGGGATCAGCACCACGCCGGGACCCTGCCCCTTGCGGTATACGTCGTGGGTGAAACCGCCGCCGGTAAACGGCTCGGCAACCCATCCGGTCAGGTCTGCTACAGGTGCACTCACTGGTCGTGTGCCCTTTCTCTCGGTCGGCGTCTGCGGCCCCGAGTGTTAGGGTATCGGCGCGAAGCGCCAGGGAAGTCGGTGTGAGTCCGACGCAGGCCCGCTACGGTGTTCCGCGGCGCATTCTCGGTGCGCCACGGTCAGTCCGAATACCGGCTTCGCGTCGCCAACACACAGGTGTTGGCCACACGAGCGGAGCCTCAATGCAACAGCTGTACCCGTTCCCCGCTGTCCTCGGCGGCGACCCGGACGCCCCGGGCGGCCTCGACGACATGGCGTTGGCGCTTGTCCTGAGCGCGATCTCCCCCGGCATCGGCGGCGTGCTCATCCGCGGCGAGAAGGGCACCGCCAAGTCGACGCTGGTTCGCGCGCTTGCCCAGGTGCTGCCGCCCATCGATGTGGTGGCCGGCGACCGGTTCTCTTCCGATCCCGCTGAGGCGAACCCGCTCTCCCCCGACGGTCCGTTCCCCAGCGACGCGACCGTCGAGACCCGACCGGTGCGCCTGGTGGAACTGCCGGTCGGCGCCACCGAAGACCGGGTGGTGGGCTCCATCCACCTGGAACGGGCGCTCACCGCCGGCACCGTCGACTTCGACCCCGGGCTGTTGGCACGCGCCAATCGCGGCATCCTCTACGTCGACGAGGTCAACCTGCTGGCCGACCACCTGGTGGACCTGCTGCTCGACGCGGCGGCAATGGGCCGGCTGACGGTGGAACGCGATTCAGTGTCGGTGACCCACGCCGCGCGGTTCGTGATCGTCGGGACGATGAATCCCGAAGAGGGCGAGTTGCGCCCGCAACTGCTTGACCGGTTCGGTCTGACCGTCGAGGTGTCTGCCCCGCGCGAACCGGCGTTGCGAGCCGAGGCGGTACGGCGGCGGCTGGCGTTTGACGCCGACCCGCAGGGTTTCGCCGCGAACTACGCCTCGGCAGAAGAGGGGCTGCGGGCCCGGATCCGTCAGGCCCAGGAACTGCTGCCCAAGGTGGCGCTGACCGATCACGCATTGGTCAAGATCGGCGAGATCTGCGCGGCGTTCGACGTCGATGGGCTGCGCGGCGACATCGTCTGTGCCCGCACCGCGGTAGCTCATGCGGCGTGGCAGGGGCGCGACGCGGTCAGTGTCGAGGACCTTCGGGTGGCCGCCCGGTTGGCCCTGCCGCATCGGCGTCGGCGCAAGCCGTTCGATGCCCCGGGCCTTGACGAGACCGAGCTCGACGAACTGCTGCCGCCGGAGGATTCCGGTCCCCAGCCCGACCCGGATGGTCCGGGACCCGACGGGCCCGATCCTGACGGTCCACCGGATGGTGGTTCACCGCCGCCGGAACAACAGTGCGGGCCTACACCGGCCGCGCACTCTGAGCCGGGCTTCACCTCGACGGTGGGCGCCGACTCCCCTTACCGGGCAAGGCTTTTCTCCGTCGACGGCGTGGGCGAGGGACGCGCCGGCCGGCGCAGCAGGGCCCGCACCAGTTCCGGACGCCGGGTGGGCGCCACCACATCCGGCGACACCGGCGGGCTGCACCTGTTCGAGACGCTGCGTGCCGCTGCACCGCATCAGAGTGCCCGCGGCAGAATCGGCGGCCGGATGATCCTGAAGGTGAGAGATCTTCGCCGCGCCGTCCGAGAGGGCCAGGAAGCCAACCTGGTGCTGTTCGTGGTGGACACCTCCGGATCGATGGCCGCCATCGAACGGATGCGCCAAGTCAAGACCGCGATCTTGTCGTTGCTGCTGGACGCCTACCGTCGCCGGGACCGGGTGGCGGTGGTGACGTTCCGGGACACCACGGCGGAATTGGCGTTGCCCGCGACCGGTTCGGTGGAGATCGCCGCCGTCCGGCTCGACGAATTGCCCGCCGGTGGCCGCACCCCGTTGGCCGAGGGCCTGCTGCAGGCCGCCGAGGTGATCCGCCGGGAACGACTGCGTGAGCCGGCCTGCCGCCCGCTGCTGGTGGTCTTGACCGATGGCCGGGCCACCGCCGGCACGAGCCCGGTCGAGCGCTCCCTGATGGCCGCCGACCAGATTGCCGGGCAGGGATATTCGGCGGTCGTGGTGGATTGCGAGAACGGCCGGATGCGGCTCGGATTGGCCCGGACGCTGGCCGAGCACTTGCGGGCCGAGTACGTTCCGCTGCCGCAGGTGAGTGCCGAAGCACTGGCCGGAGTCGTCCGCGATGCCACCGGAAGGGGAGCCGCCTGATGCCGCAGGGACAACCGTTGGCAGTGCCCGACGACAATCTGACCACCCGCCAGCGTCGCAACCGGCCGCTGCTGATGGTGCACACCGGCGACGGCAAGGGGAAGTCCACTGCCGCATTCGGATTGGCGTTGCGCGGCTGGAATCAGGGCTTCGACATCGGGGTCTTCCAGTTCGTGAAATCCGCGAAGTGGCGGGTCGGCGAACAGAGCGTGCTCGAGCGGCTGGGCGCACTGCACGCCGAGACGGGTGAGGGCGGCCCGGTGCAGTGGCACAAGATGGGCTCGGGATGGTCGTGGAGCCGCAAGGCCGGTGGCGTCGAGGATCACGCCGGCGACGCCGCCGAGGGCTGGGCCCAGATCAAGGAACGCCTGGCGGCACAGACCCACGACCTGTACATCCTCGACGAGTTCACCTACCCGATGGGTTGGGGCTGGGTGGATGTCGACGACGTGGTGGAGACCTTGGCCAACCGCCCGGGCCACCAGCACGTGGTCATCACCGGCCGGCGCGCCGATCCGCGGCTGATCGAAGTCGCCGACCTGGTCACCGAAATGACCAACATCAAGCACCCGATGGATGCCGGCCAGAAGGGCCAGCGCGGCATTGAGTGGTGAGGCATGGTGAGCGTGGTGACCGTCTCCCTGCCCCGGCTGGCCATCGCCGCACCCGCATCCGGGCACGGCAAGACCACGGTGGCGGTCGGCGTGATGGCCGCGCTTTCCGCCCGCGGCCTGGGAGTCAGCGGGCACAAGGTTGGCCCGGACTACATCGATCCCGGCTATCACGCGCTGGCCACCGGCCGGCCGGCCCGCAACCTGGATCCGTATCTGGTCGGCGCCGACCGAATCGTGCCGTTGCTGCTGCACGGCGCCGCAGGCGCGAATGTCGCGGTGATCGAAGGCGTGATGGGGCTTTTCGACGGGCGCCTGGGCACCGACGGTGAGTCCTCCACCGCCCACATCGCGGCGTTAACGGCAACGCCGGTCGTATTGGTCGTCGACGTCTCACATGCCTCCCGCACGCATGCGGCGGTGCTGGCGGGCCTGGCCGGCTTCGATCCGGCGGTGCGCATCGCCGGGGTGGTGCTCAACAAGGCTGGCAGCGCACGGCACGCCGAGGAAGTCGTTGCCGCGTTGCGCCCCAGCGGCATTCCGGTGCTCGGAGTGTTGCCCCGCGACGCGGGTGTGCAGACACCGTCGCGGCATCTCGGACTGGTGCCGGCGGCCGAGCGCACCGAGTCCGCTGCCATGGCCGATCGACTTGCGGCGCTGATGGAGCAGTACGTGGATGTGGAAGCGCTGTTGGCGGTGGCGCGCCAGGCTCCGGAGTTGAACGGCAGCGCTTGGGACCCGGCTGCCGAAGTCAGCGCGGCGTCGGGGCGCCGGCCGGTGGTGGCTGTCGCCACGGGGCGCGCATTCACGTTCGGCTATACCGAGACGTTCGAGCTGCTGCGCGCCGCCGGTTGCGAGGTGGCGAGCTTCGACCCGCTCACCGACACGTGCCTGCCGGCCGGTACCGCAGGGATCTACCTGGGCGGCGGGTTTCCGGAGGTCTACGCCGGGCAGCTGGGGGCCAACACTGCGCTACTGGGTGCGCTGCGCTCAGCGATCACCGCAGGAGTGCCGACGGTCGCCGAGTGCGGCGGGCTGGCGTACCTGTGCCGTCGGGTGGGTGAGGACGCGGGCGTAGGCGCGCTGCCGGGCGCTGCGGCGATGACAACGCGCCTGACGCTGGGCTACCGGGAAGCCACGGCGGCGGCCGACAATCTGTTGGCACGGGCGGGAGATCGGGTGACCGGGCACGAATTCCACCGCACCCAGGCTGTTTTCGACTACGCCGTCAGCGCGGCCTGGCAGCTTCCCAACGGCCCGGACGGCTTTGCCGCCAGCAGCCTGCATGCGTCCTACCTGCACACCCATTGGGCCGGATATCCCGGGCTGGCGCAGCGGTTCGCCGACGCGGTGCACCGTTTCGGCGGCCCGGATCTGCACCATCACGGCGATGTCGAGGCCGCGCCCGGCCTGCTCGATTTCGCGGTCAATGTCTATGCCGGGCCACGTCCGGACTGGCTCGAGCGCACCCTGCATGCCTCCCTCGACGACGCCATGGCTTACCCCGAGACCTCAGCGGCCCGCGCCGCGTTGGCAGCCCGGCACGGTCGCACCCCCGCGGAGGTGCTGCCCACTGCGGGCGCGTCGGAGGCCTTCGACCTGGTGGCGCGCATGCGACCGTGGCGCTTTCCGGTGGTGGTGCATCCGCAGTACACCGGACCGCATGCCGCGCTGACCGCCGCCGGTCGCACCGTCGGCACGGTGCTGTGCCGGGCCGACGACGGGTTCGCACTGCACCCGGATGCGGTGCCCCCCGACGCCGACCTCGTCGTCGTCGGCAACCCGACCAATCCCACCGGGGTGTTGCACCCGGCGCAGACGCTGCGTCAGTTGTTGCGTCCGGGACGGGTGGTGCTGGTCGATGAGGCGTTCCTCGATGCGATCCCCGGTGAGCCGGAAACCCTTTGCGGGGAGCGGTGTTCGGGGCTTCTGGTGAGCCGCAGCCTGACCAAGCACTGGTCGATACCCGGGATTCGCGCCGGGTATCTGCTCGGCGATCCCGCGCTGCTCGCCGACGCGGCACGCCTGCAGATTCCCTGGTCGGTTTCCGCTTCAGCGCTGGCCGCCATGTCGGCCTGCTCGGATGAGCGGGCGGTGTGCGAAAGTGAACGCCGGGCGCAGCAATTGGTCTCCTGGCGGGCGCACTTGGGTGAGGGACTCGCCGAGCGTGAGGTGCGATTCGTCGCAGGGTTGGCGCCCTTTGTACTGGCCCAGGTCGGTCGCGGCGTGCATAAGACGTTGCGTGAGAACGGTGTTGCCGTGCGACGTGCCGACACCTTTCCGGGCCTGGATGACAGCTGGGTGCGGATCGCGGTCCGTCCTCCCGACCTGACCGATCGGCTGCTGGCCGTACTAGACCGGACGCGGCGGTGATCGCGGCCCGGGCACTCGGGCTGGCGCTCGGCTACGCCGCTGACCGCACCTGGGGTGATCCGCGGCGGCTGCATCCGGTCGCCGGATTCGGGACGTGTGCGCTGGCGTTGGAGCGTCGGATCTACCGCGACGATCGGGCAAGCGGAGTCGCCCATGTTCTGGCACTGGTCGGAAGCGCGACCGGGTTGGCGTTTCTCGCCGAGCGATGGGCTCGGAATCCGATGGCGCGCATGGCACTGACCGCCCTCGCCACCTGGGCGGTGCTCGGCGGCCGATCCCTGGAACGCGAAGCCGAAGCCGTGCACGCCTTCCTGGCCGCCGGCGACCTGGAGTCAGCCCGGACCCGGGTGCGCAACCTGGTCGGTCGCGACACGACCGCGTTGGGTCCAGACGAGGTCGCGCGGGCCGTAGTCGAGTCGGTGGCGGAGAACACCTCCGACGCCGTGGTGGCGTCGTTCGTGTGGGGTGCGGTGGCAGGCGTTCCAGGACTGGTCGCGCACCGCACCGCCAACACGATGGATGCGATGATCGGGCACCGCAGCGCCCGCTACGAACGGTTCGGCTGGGCGGCAGCCCGTTTGGATGACGTGCTGGGATTGCCGGCCTCCCGATTGAGCGGTGTGCTGGCGAGTGCCCTGGGCCCTGATAGCGCCGGCGCGCTGCGGGCGTGGCACCGCGACGCCCGCCACCACCCCAGCCCCAACGCCGGGGTGGTCGAGGCCACCTTCGCTGGGGCGCTGGGACTGCAGCTCGGCGGGGTCAATACCTACTACGGAAATCGGCGTGAAGATCGCGCGCGGATGGGCTACGGTCGGGCGCCTGTGCCGTCCGACATTTTCCGGACGACGCGGCTGGCCCGGCGAGTGGGCGTGGGCGCGCTGATCACCGCGGTGACGTGGTGTCTGACCCGAGGCGGATGAGGAGGTAGCGGTGGCGGCCCTCGACGGTGTCGAGTTCTCGACCGATCCTGCGCGGGTGGATCGGGATTGGCTCTGGAATGAGCTGGTCGAGCACACCTACTGGGCGAAGTACCGCACCCGCGCCATGTTCGACCGTCAGCTCGACAGCGCATGGCGCATGGTGGGCGCCTACCGGGCCGACGACGGCGCGATGATCGGTTTCTGCCGGGCGGTCTCCGACGGTGCGGCCTTCGCGTACCTGGCGGACGTCTATGTCGCGCGCGATCAACGGGGCGGCGAGATCGGCAAGGGGTTGTTGCGGACGATGATCGACGAGGGCCCCGGTCGGGATTTCCGCTGGACGTTGCACACCGCTGACGCGCATGGCCTCTATGAGCAATTCGGCTTCGCTGCCCCGGACGCGACGTATATGGAGCGCCCCAGCCGGCTGGCGCATATCCGGGACTGATCACGACTTTTCGTCGGCGCCCAACGCTTCATCCACAGTTGGGATTTCACCGGTGCGGCTTATGGGGCTTTCGGTGGAGGCGGGCCAGCGGGAGAATGCCTAGCGTCAGCGCCATGCCTCCGCAATCCTGGGTGGCGTTGATCGTGGGCGACCTGGCCACCGTCGGGGTCATCGTGACCTGGCAGCAGAGGAACCGCGCCGACCGGCGCAGCGAGTGGTAGCGGCGCACTGCCTGGGCTTTCGACAGGACATTCAGCGAGAACAACAGCCAGGCCGGTCTCGGCTGATCACTCCTGGCCGCCTTGATGCGGTCTGAACTTGTGACCGTCGATGCCGCGTACTCCGCGAGTTCGCCGAGTCCTGATCGCTGCCCTGCACGTCACGGCTCGCCTTTGATCAACTCGACCACCGGGATGACCCGCTGGGTGCGTTCGCGATAGGTGGCGAAACCCGGGTAGCGCTCGGCTTGGATCCCATAGAGCCGGTCGTGTTCGGCGCCGGTGATCTCGGTGGCCGTGACCGCGAAAGTGTCGGTGCCGAGTTCGACGGTCGCCGAAGGGTTCGCCCGCAGGTTGTGGTACCAGCTCGGATGGTTGTCCTTGCCCTCGTTGGACGCGAACACGATGATCCGGTCGCCCTCCGGGAGATACATCATCGGGCTGGTGCGCTGCTGCCCGGATTTGGCCCCGGTGGTGGTCAGCAGCAGGACCGGGGCCCCTTCGAACGGTCCGCCCAGTTTTCCGCCGCTGCTGCGAAACTCCGCGATGTTACGGGCGTTGAATTCCAGGGTGCGCGCTGTGTCCACGGACGACCATCTCCTTAGTCGATATCCACGAAGTGCTCGATCACCGGCGGTGACTCGTAGAAACCGTGCAACAACGCACGCCACTGTTCGAATTCCGGCGACTTCCGGAACCCCTCGGTGTGCGCCTCAATGTTCTCCCACTGCACCAGCAACAGGTAGAGGTTCGGCGACTCGACCGACCGGGACATCGAAATCCCGAGGAATCCGGGCTGGGCGGCGATCAACGGCCGCGCCTTGGCGAAGGCCGCTTCGAAATCGGCTTCGCTGCCTGGCCGGATGGGCAGTACTCCATGTTCCACAATCACGCCTGTCAGTCTGCCCGACGGCGGGTGGCGAGGATTACCGCCTAAAGACTCTTGTCTGTTACCGAATGACACAGATACGTTATCTGCGACTGACAGACACAGATACCTGGAGGTGACGGGATGAGCGCTCTCGCGGCGGCAGTCGTCTTTGCCTGGTTGGGCATGGTGCTGGCGATCTCATTTCTGGAAGCGCCCCTGAAGTTCCGCGCGCCGGGGATCACCATCCCACTGGGGTTGGGTATCGGCCGACTGGTGTTCCGGGCCCTCAACGCGGTGGAGGTCGTGCTGGCGATGGTGGTGGTGTTGGTGGTGGCCACCGACGCGCCGGGACCGATTTCGGTGGCCGGGGTGGGGGCTGCGGTGGTGGTGCTGACCGTACAGATCTTGGTGGTCCGGCCCCGGCTGCGCCGCCGCTCGGATGCGGTGCTGGCCGCGCAGAGCGCCCCGCCCGGTGGGATGATCGAGCGCTCCCGCGCCCACTACGCCTACGCCGGGCTGGAAGTGGTCAAGGTCGCCGCACTGCTGACCGCGGGTGCCGCACTGCAACTCGCCTTAGTCGCCGGTTAGCACCCAGGCCAACGCGCCCTCGACGTCGGTCACCGTGGCCACACCCTCCGGTTGCGCCGGTCGGCGCACGACGACCACCGGCAGGCCGAGTTCCTCGGCTGCCCGCATCTTCGGCCAGGTGTATTCGCCCCCAGAGTCTTTCGTGACGACGACGTCGGCGCGGTGATCGCGCAGCAGCGCGAGTTCTCCGGGCAGACCGTAGGGTCCCCGGTCCTTGACCACCGACCAGCTGGGTGGCATGCCGATGGACGGTGCCTCGACCACCCGCGCCAGCACCGCCGCGTCGGCCAGCGCCGGCAGGTACGACGCCAACTGCTGACGTCCGATGGTCAGCACCGGCCGCCGCCCCAGCCGGGCTGCGATCTGGGCGGCCCGCTCGTGCGAATCGGCCCAATGCCAGGACTGCCCGGCGCGCTGCGACCAGCCGGGCCGCTCCAGCCGCAGCAGTGGTCGGCCGGCCGCGGCACACGCGGCGGCCGCGTTGGCCGACATGGTCGTCGCGAAGGGATGGGTGGCGTCCACAACGACGTCGTAGTCGGCCAATGCCGCTCGCAGACCGTCGATCCCGCCGAAACCGCCGATCCGCACCGCCCCGACCGGCAGCCGCGGGTCGGTGACGCGGCCGGCCAGTGACGTCGTGACGTCGACGCCCGCAGCGACCAGCCGATCGGCGAGTGCCCGGGCTTCGGCGGTGCCGCCGAGCAGCAGCACGCGCGTCACGGTGCCCCCGGCGGTAGGAATGGCAGCCCGGACGGTGGTCCGCCGCCTGCCAGATCCAGCAGGGCGTCGATATCCAGGTGCTCTTCGATCAGATCCCCGAGCAGGTCGAGCCGGCGTTCCCGGGCGGCGGGAAACGACACCTGCGTCGGCGGCAGCCCGAGAGTTTCGGCCAGGAATGCCGCACGCAGCGCGTCGACCTCCAAACAGCCGTGGCGCATGGTGCCGAAAACCTGGCCGGTGCGGACGCCGCCGGCAAAAGCAGCCGCGACGTCTCCGCGGCTGATCCGGCCGTGGTGGATCTCGTAGCCGCCGTCGGACAGCCGCAGCACCTTGTCCGCGGCAAAGCATGTTTCGACATCCAGCAGGCCCAGACCGCTTACTTCGCCGGGTGCTCCCTCGATTCCCTCGGGATCGCGGATCATTCTCCCCAGCATCTGGAAGCCCCCGCAGATACCCAGTACCGGCTTGCCTGCGGCGGCGTGCGCGGCGATCGCGGTATCGATTCCGCGCGACCGCAGCCAGGCCAGGTCGCTGATGGTTGCGCGGGTTCCGGGCAGCACCACCAGATCCGCGCCGGACACCCCGCGCGGGTCGGCAGCGAACACCACGTCCAGATCGGGCTCGAGTCCGAGGGCGTCCAGGTCGGTGAAGTTGCTGATCCGCGGAAAGCGGATCACCGCCACGCGTCGCGCGCCGGTGCGTGCCGAGCGCCGGCCGTCGAGGTCGAGCGCGTCCTCGGAGTCCAGCCACAGCTCCGGGTGCCACGGCAGGGTGCCGAACACCCGGCGGCCGGTGAGGCGCTCCAGATCGGCCAGCCCGGGTTCTAGCAAGCGCAGCTGTCCGCGGAACTTGTTCACGATGAACCCCGCCACCAGCGCCTGGTCCGCTTCCGACAGCAGCGCGACGGTGCCGAAGAACGCCGCGAACACCCCGCCACGGTCGACGTCACCGACGACCACTACCGGCATCCCGGCGTGGCGAGCCAGGCCCATGTTGACGTAATCGCCGGCGCGCAAGTTGATCTCGGTTGGGCTGCCGGCCCCCTCGGCGACGATCACGTCATAGCGCCCGGCGAGATCGTCGTAGGCACCGTGGGCTGCCTGGGCCAACGCTGCGCGGCCGTGCATCCAGTTCGACGATGACAGGGTCCCCCACGGCCGGCCCATGAGCACTACGTGGCTTTGCTGGTCACTGCCGGGTTTGAGCAGAACCGGGTTCATCGCCGGCTCCGGGTCAACGCGCGCTGCGCAGGCCTGAATCCATTGCGCCCGGCCGATTTCAGTCGCAACCCCGTCGTCGCCGACGCACACCATGGAGTTGTTCGACATGTTCTGCGCCTTGTAGGGCGCTACCCGCACGCCGCGGCGAGCCAGCGCCCGGCACACCCCGGTCGCCACCACGGTCTTACCGGCGTCGCTGGTGGTTCCGGCGATCAGGATGCCCGCCATCAGGTACGCCGCACCAGCAACAGATCCATCACCCAGCCCGCCTCCGCCCGGGCCGCATCACGGGCGGTCGCGATCTCGTCGACGACGTCACAGACCCGGCCGGTGACCAGCCGCTCCCCCGCCGCGCCGAGGTTGGCGCCCCACCAGATCGTCCAGTCGGCCACCGCGGACAGGTCGAGCCGGTCCGGGTTGAGCATGGCGACGATGTTGTCCTGACCAGCGGCAACCGCGTCGGTCAACCGCCGACCGGTGGTGATGTGTACCGGACGGCCCACTTCGTGCAGCACGATCCGGTGCCGGGCGGCCAGCAGTTGCGGGGCGCTGATCCCAGGAAGAACCTCGTAATCCAGTTCAACACCAAGGGCTTTCACCTGCTCGACGATGCGGATCGTCGAGTCGTACAGCGCCGGGTCACCCCAGACCAGGAAGGCGGCCGTGCCGCCGCGGGTCCGCAGCACGTCGGCGTAGCGCTGCGCCCGCGCCGCATGCCAGTCGGCCACGGCGCGGGTGTAGCCGGGCTCGGTGAGCCCCGGGGAGCGGTCGCGGGCCGGATCGGCGACCGCGACGATAGGAGTCGAGGCGGCGTAAGTGTCGACGATGGTGCGCCGTAATACCAAAAGACTGTCGTCGGAGGACTTCTCGGATGCCACTATGTAGTCGGCCGACCGCAGTGCGCTGGCGACCTCGGCGGTGACGTGCGCAGGTCCCATGCCGATTCCGAGAATCCAGACTTTCACCGATCCTCCAGGTCGCCTTCTACGTCCAGGTAAGCCTGCCGCAACGCTGCCATGGTCTCGGGGTCGGGGTGCTCCCACAGGCCGCGGTCGGCGGCCTCGGTCAACCGTTCCACGATGCCGTGCAGCGCCCACGGGTTGGACTTGTCGAGGAACTCCCGGGTCTGCGGGTCCAAGACATATTCGGCCGCGAGCTTTTCATACATCCAGTCGTGCACCACACCGGCGGTGGCGTCGAATCCGAACAGGTAGTCGACGGTGGCGGCCAGTTCGAACGCACCTTTGTAGCCGTGTCGCCGCATCGCGGAGATCCAGCGCGGGTTGACCACCCGCGCGCGGAACACCCGGGCGGTCTCTTCGGCCAGCGTGCGAGTGCGGACGGCATCCGGAGAGGTCGAATCCCCCACATAGGCTTTCGGATCGGAGCCGGTCAGCGCACGCACGGTCGCGATCATGCCCCCGTGATAGACGAAGTAGTCATCGGAGTCGGCGATGTCATGCTCGCGGGTGTCGATGTTCTTGGCGGCCACCTTGATCCGGCGGTAATTGGTGCGCATGTCGTCAGCAGCCGGCGCACCACCGAGTCCGCGACCGTAGGCGAACCCACCCCAGGTGGTGTAGACCTCCGCCAGGTCCTTGTCGTCTCGCCAGGTTCCTGATTCGATCACCTGCAGGATTCCGGCTCCGTAGGACCCGGGCGCCGAACCGAAGATCCGGGTGGTGGCGCGGCGCAGATCCCCATGTTCGGCTAGGTCGGCGCGAGCGTGCGCCGCCACGAAATTCGCGTCGTCGGGCTCGTCGAGGGTGGCGACCATCTGCACGGCGTCGTCGAGCATCGACACCACGTGCGGGAAGGCGTCCCGGAAGAACCCCGAGATGCGCACCGTCACGTCGATTCTGGGCCGGCCGAGCTCCTCGGGTGAGATGACCGCCAGCCCGGACACCCGCCGCGAAGCCTCGTCCCACTCGGGTCGCACGCCGAGCAGGGCCAGCACTTCGGCAATGTCGTCGCCGGAGGTGCGCATCGCCGAGGTGCCCCACACCGACAGCCCGACCGACTCCGGATAGTCACCGGTGTCATCGAGGTAGCGCCGCACCAACGAGTCGGCCATCGCCTGCCCGGTCTGCCACGCCAGCCGGGACGGCACCGCGCGGGGGTCGACGGTGTAGAAGTTGCGTCCGGTGGGCAACACGTTGACCAGACCACGCAACGGCGACCCCGACGGCCCCGGCCGTACGAACCCGCCGGACAGCGCGTGCAGCACCGCGTCCAGCTCGGCCGACGTGCCGGCCAGCCGCGGAACCACCTCGGTGGCAGCGAATCTCAACACCCGACATACCTCGGGGTCGGGATGCAGCGTGTCAGCCAGGCCGGTCTCCCAACCGCCAGCCTCCATGGCTTCGACCAATGCGCGAGCGCGGTCCTCGATCTCGTCGACGACCGCCGCAGCGGCGTCTTCCTTGAGCCCCAGCGCGGCCCGCAGGCCCGGTACCGCATGGTCTACCCCGCCCCACACCTGCGGAGCCCGCAGGATCGCCAGCACCAGGTTCACCCGCTCCGGTCCAGTCGGAGCGCCGCCAAGCACGTGCAGGCCGTCACGGATCTGGGCGTCCTTGATCTCACAGAGCCAGCCGTCGACATGAAGCAGGAAGTCGTCGAACTCCTCATCCTCGGGCCGCTCATCCAAGCCCAGGTCGCGGTGCATCTCCGCGGCCCGCATCAGATTCCAGATCTCACCGCGGATCGCCGGCAGCTTGGCCGGGTCCATAGACGCGATGTTGCCGTACTCGTCGAGCAGCTGCTCCAGCCGCGCGATGTCGCCGTAGGACTCCGCACGTGCCATCGGCGGGATCAGGKGGTCGACGATCGTGGCGTGCGCCCGCCGCTTAGCCTGGGCGCCCTCGCCGGGGTCGTTGACCAGGAACGGGTAGATCAACGGCAGGTCGGCGATCATCGCGTCGGTGGCGCAGGCGGAAGACAACGCCGCGGTCTTGCCGGGCAGCCATTCCATCGAGCCGTGCTTGCCCAGGTGTATCACCGCGTGCGCGCCGAAACCATGTGCCAGCCAACGGTATGCGGCCAGATAGTGGTGGCTGGGCGGCAACTCAGGATCGTGGTAGATCGCCACCGGGTTCTCCCCGAACCCCCGCGGCGGCTGGATCATCAGCACGACATTGCCGGATTGCAGTGCGGCCAGCACGATCTCGCCGGCATCGTTGACGAACAGCTTGCCCGGCGCCGGACCCCACGCCGTCGCCATGGCATTGCGCAGGCCGTCGGGCAACTCGGCGGTCCACTGCGCATACTGCTGCGCGGTGACCCGCACCTGCGCGCCGGCCAGCTGCACCGCCGACAGCCAGTCCTCGTCCTGACCACCGGCCTCAATCAGGGTGTGGATGAGGCGATCGCCGGCCTGCGTCTCGTCTGCGACGTCGAGCACGCCAAAGCCGTCTCCGACGTCGTAGCCCTCCACCGACAGCCGCCGCAGCAGCCGCACCGCCGACACCGGGGTGTCCAGACCGACGGCGTTGCCCACCCGGGAGTGCTTGGTGGGATAGGCCGACAGCACCAGCGCCAGCTTCTTCTGCCCATTCGGAATACGGCGCAGCATCGCGTGATTCACCGCTACGCCGGCCACCCGGGCGCAACGCTCCGGGTCGGCGGCGTAGTGCGGCAGCCCGTCGTCGTCGATCTCCTTGAAGGAGAACGGCACCGTGATGATCCGTCCGTCGAATTCCGGGATGGCGATCTGGGTGGCCGAATCCAACGGGGTCACGCCGTCGTCGTTGGACTCCCAGTCCGCGCGGGAGGACGCCAGGCACAAACCCTGCAACACCGGGATGTCCAGCGCCGCGATCCGTTCGATGTCCCACGCGCCGTCGTCGTCACCGGCACTGACCCCGGCGGTGGCGTTCATCGCCCCGCCGGCCGCCAGCATGCAGACCACCACCGCGTCCAGCGTGCCCAGTGCAGCGAACAGCTCCTCGGGGGAATTGCGCAGCGAGGCAGCGAAGATCGGCACCCCGACCGCCCTGCCGGTGGCATCGATCGCATCGGCCAAAGCGTGGGCGAATCCGGCGTTGCCGCTGACCTCGTGGGCGCGGTAGTACAGCACCCCGATCCGTACCGGGTTCGCAGCCTCGACGCCTTCCCGCTGAGCGAACCCCCATTCCGGGATCACCGCCGGCTCCTCGAAGCCCTCACCGGTCAGCAGCACCGTGTCGCACAGAAACGCGTGCAGCTGGGCGAGGTTGGCCGGTCCGCCTTCGGCGAGGTAGGCGTGCGCCTGGGCGGCCAGGCCGATCGGGACCGTGGAGCACTCCATCAGCTCGGCGTTGGGCGAGCGCTCCCCGCCGAGCACCACCAGCGGCAGGCCGGTCGCGCGCAGCAGCTTCAGTTCCTCGGCGATCTCGGCCGATGACCCCAGGACGCGCAGCACCACGACATCGGAGCCATTGACCAGCGGTTCGATGTCGTGGCGTGCGGGGTTCCCGAGCCGGTATGCCGCGCCGCTGGCCCGCGCGGACAGCAGGTCGGTGTCAGAGGTGGAGAGCAGGGCGATACGCCGCATAATCGGTTCCTCCCGGGGGTTCGCGCCCCGCATAGTCGGATGCCCCGCGGCCAGTATCTGGCTAACACAGTGGCGGAACCGCGCCGGAATTTGAGTACCGGACTTCCTTACGCCACGAGACGGCGGCCAGCCTAACGCAGCGCGGCATGCAACAATGTCGCCGGTAAGGCGATGACGAATGAGGAAGCCGGTGCGAATCCGGCGCGGTCCCGCCACTGTCATCGGGGAGCGACCCTCATCAGCCACGGCCCGCCACTTGTGGGGTTGGAAGGCGAGGCGAGCAGTGATCCGAGAGCCAGGAGACTCACGTCAACGCGTCCTGCGAACCGGGGCGGTGTACCCCGAGGAAGCTGACTCACGCTCATGTCCCGTGTGTTGCGGGTAGTTGCTGCGCTCCTGGTAGCGCTGGCCACCGCGCTGTCGTTGGCCGGCTGCTCCGGCGAACCCGCTTCCCGCACACTGCAAGCGCGTTCCGGCTGCATCACCGGCTTCGATCCGGCCGCCGACTACTTCCCAGACAAGTCGACGCTGACCGAAGCCACCAACTTCGCCATCACCTACCACGGCAGCTACCAGGTTCTGACGGTCAAGCGGCCCTACCTCGGCGGCAAGCCGATGTCGTGGGTGTTGGTGCGCTGCGGTGCGCCCACGCCGACGCTGACCGGGGAGCTGGCGAACGCCCAACGGATCACCGTCCCGGTGCAGAGCCTCTACTCGGGCTCGACGACGCATCTGGCGATGATCACCGAACTCGGCCAAGCCGGCGTGGTCACCGGAGTGGCGAGCCCGGCAGCCGTCGCCGACCCGCAGATCCGTGCGCGCATCGACACCGGTGAGATCGTCGGCTACGCCCCCGGCGGGCAGATCAATATCGAGCGCGTGATCGGCGCGGGCCCCGACCTGCTGGTCACCGAGGGCATCGACGACCCCGGCTATCCCAAGCTGCGCGAAGCCGGCACCCCGGTGCTGGCCGACGCCGAATGGCTGGAACCGACCCCGCTGGGCCGCGCCGAGTGGATCAAGGTGTTCGCCGCGCTGACCGGGACCGAACGCCAAGCCGCGCAGGCCTACCAGGCCATCCGCGACCGTTACCGTGCCTTGGCGGCTCAAGCCGCCGCAACCAAGCCCGTCGAGGTCTTGGTCGGCACCATGTACTCGGGCAGCTGGTCGATGCCCACTGGCGAGAGCTACTCGGGGCGCCTGGTTGCCGACGCCGGCGGCGCCTACCCCTGGCTGTCGGACACCGGCGCCGAGAACCGGCAACTGAACTTCGAGTCGGTGTACGCCCGTGCCGGCACCGCGCCGGTCTGGCTGATCACCGACGACTGGCACACCCTGGGCGATGCGGTGGCCCGTGACAGCCGCTACGGCGAGCTGACCGCGCTGCGGACCGGCCACGTCTGGTCGGCGACCAAGGCAATGACATCCCTTGGCGGCAACCTCTATTGGGAACGCGGCACGGCCCGACCGGATCTGCTGCTCGGCGACTTGGTCGCGATCCTGCATCCCGAGCTCGCCACCGAACACGCGTTCGAGTTCTACCGGCGGGTGCCGCGATGAAGCCGCGTATCGCCCTGGTGCTGACCGCGCTGAGCGCCGCGGTGGTCCTGCTGGCCGTGCTCGGGCTGGTGCTCGGGCCGGTGCGGGTGCCGGTGCTCGACACCGTGCAGGTGCTGTTCGGCGCCGAACCCTCCGACCCGCGCTGGCAGGTGATCGTGTGGAACATGCGGCTGCCGCGGGTGCTGACCGCGCTGGCCGCCGGGTCCGCGCTGGGCGTCGCCGGCCTGCAGCTGCAAACCCTGTTCCGCAACACCCTCGCCGATCCCTACATTCTGGGCGTGAGCTCCGGGGCGAGCCTGGGTGTTGCGGTGGTCGTGCTACTCGGTGGGGCGGCCGCCGGCGGTTTCACCACCGCGGTGGCCGGTGCCAGCCGCGCCGCGGAAGTGATCGCAGCGGCCTTGGGGGCGGCGGCCATGCTCACGCTGGTTCTGGTGCTGTCGCGATGGACCCGCTCGGCGGCGACGCTGCTGCTGATCGGTGTGATGATCGGCGCGGCCAGCACCGCGCTGGTGAGCTTGGCGCTGGTGTACTCCGATCCGCAGCGGGTGCAGCAGTACCTGTTGTGGGGCCTGGGCAGCTTCGCCGGGACCGGTTGGGCCGATTTGGAGTTGCTGCTGCCGCTGGTGGCCGTCGGGCTGTTGACCGCGGCGATGACGATCCGGCCGCTCAACGCCCTGCTGCTCGGCGAGAGTTACGCGGCGACTATGGGCATCAACGTGCACCGGGCCCGGATCGTCACGGTCGTCTCCGCGTCACTGCTGGCCGGTGTGACGACCGCGTTCTGCGGCCCGATCGCGTTCCTCGGCCTGGTGGTGCCGCACGTGGCCCGCATCGTGATGGGCACCTCCGATCACCGGGTGGTGGTCCCGGCGGTGGTCTTGCTGGGCGCAATCGCCGCGCTGGCCTGCGGCATCGTCAGCCAGGTGCCCGGCAGCGACCTGGTCATCCCGATCAACGCGGTCACCGCGCTGGTCGGGGCGCCGGTGGTGATCGCCGTGCTGCTGCGGGCCCGCCGAGGATCGGGGTTGCCGTCATGACGCCACCGGCCGTCGAGCTTGCCGGCCTGGCGATCGGCTACCGCGGCCGGCGCCGGTCGACGACAGTGGCGACCGGGCTGGCAGCCCAGGCTCGCCGCGGCGAACTGACCGTGCTGATCGGGCCGAACGGCGCCGGAAAGTCCACCCTGATTCGCACCCTGGCGGGGTTGCAGCCCGCGCTCGGCGGACGTGTTCTGTTGGACGGCGCCGACCTGACCGCGCTCCCCCGCGACGAACTGGCCCGCCGGGTCGCGGTGGTGCTGACCGAACGCGTCGACCCCGGCTTGTTGTCGGCGCGAGAACTGGTTGGGCTGGGCCGCATCCCACATCTGGGGCTGGGTGCTCGACTTCGCCCGGTCGATGAGGGGATCATCGACTGGGCGTTGGCGGCGACCGGTGCTCAGCATCTGGCATCGCGGCCGGCGGCCGAACTGTCCGACGGTGAATGCCAGCGGGTCCTGACCGCGCGAGCGCTGGCCCAGCAGCCGGGTCTGCTGATCCTTGACGAGCCGACCGCGTTTCTGGATGTGTCTTCACGGGCCGCACTGTTCGGTCTGTTGCGTGAGCTCGCCCGCGACCAGCAGTTGGCGGTAGTGCTGAGCACCCACGATCTGGAATTGGCACTGCGGGTGGCTGATCGGGTGTGGCTGATGGATCCGGCGGGCACCCTGGTGGACACCGTAGGCGAAGAGCTGATGTTGTCCGGGCGCATTGGGGACATGTTCGGCAACGACACCCTGCGTTTCGACCCGGCTAGCGGCATGTTCGAGCTCACTACCCGCGCCGACAGCGATGGCGCGGCACGCATCGCCCGCGTCGACGCTGCAGAGCCGTTGCGCTCCGCCCTGACGCGGGTGCTGTCGCGGGAAGGCTGGGACCTCGGCGAGCCCGCCGAAATCGTTTTCACAGCAACCGATCCCGCTGCCATCACGCTGCGTACCGCCGGCGGCAACCAGGCCATTGCACTGCGCGACCTAACGCAGCGGCTGCGCACTCTGCCCGCAACCTCGCATCGCTGCATCCCCCAGGATCGGACGCTGACGGCACTGGCCGAGTTGTCCACCGTCAGCTCCTATTTCGCGGTCTCGACCGGGGCCGCTGACGACGCCGACTGGCGTCCGGTGACGCAGCTCTACACCGACCCCGACCTGCTGGCCAGCGTGGTTGCCGGCGTGCAGGACCGCATCGGCGCATCGGATGTTCGCGTGGCGGTGTCCACCTTCTACCTCGGATATGCGGCGCGGCTGTGGTCGATCGGGCTGGGCGGGCTCGCCGAGCACGGGCTGCTGGTCGATCTGGATCCCGATCAACTCTGGTACTCCGACTGCGGCGGCAGCATCCGGCTTCACCTGCCGAACCCGATGGCCTGGCAGGGCTCGTCGGGCAATGAGGATCTGGAGCCGATGCTGGCCGAGATGATCCTGGCTGGGCACCTGACACCATTGGCCGCCGCGGTGCGCCAGCTCGGTCCGATCTCGCAACGACTGCTGGACGGCAATGCCGCCTCCGCAGCCCTGGGTGCCGCCCGCGCCCTGTGCTGGCATCACGGTGGAAATCTGGCGGACGAACCGAGCTGGGAACTCGCACGCAACATGTGCGAGACCGAATACCTTAACGGCACAGTATGTTTCGACGACTCCAGCACGGATTATCGGCGGACCAGCTGTTGCCTGTTCTATCGCACGCCCGGCGGCGGACTGTGCGGTGATTGCGCATTGACCCACAAGCCCCAGGTTCGCCTGAACCCATGAAGGAAGGGATTCCCATGACCGAGAGCACCGGCACCGTCGTCGCCGATCCCCCGATCGTCGACACCGAAGACCGCGGTCGCGAACAACGCTGGCCGCTGCCGACCGATCAGCAGAGCCTGCTGGATCTGCTGCACCTGTGCTTCGACGAGTACTGGAACGAGATCTGGTTCGGCATCATCATGGAAGGCGCGGCCTGGGAAGTGGCCGCACCCAACGCGCCGCGCAAGATCGGCATGCTCGACGGCTACGCCACCATCGACTTCGGCCGCTGGCACTTTCACCTGTGCATCGGCAAGCACCGGGCCAGCGGAAACGAGCTGGGCCGCATTCGGAGATGCACCCGCGCCGAGCTGTACCGGCGCATCGGCAAGGACGGCAACCCCCAGTCGTGGGGCGTGCGCCTGTTCAACGGGCGCGACGAGCAGATGATGACCGTGATGCTGCCGAACCCGTTCCTCACCAACGACCAGCAGATGCGCGACGAGCCCGAGTGGGGTCAGCTGGAGCTGTGGGACAAGCTGCGCGAGAAGTACCTGGGCCTGGGGCCGGACCCGCTGGACCGCGGCGGGAACCGGATCCGCTGCGGCGGTTAGCGAGACTCGACGAAGGAGAGCCGAAGCTGGACCGCCGCAACAAACCCGGCGGTTAGCGAGACTCGACGAAGGAGAGCCGAAGCTGGACCGCCGCAACAAACCCGGCGGTTAGCGAGACCAGGCACCTAGGAGCAGTTGATTTTGCAGCCAGGGCTGTGCGCGGAGGGCGGGCACAGCCCTGGCTGCAATTGCAACGCCGCCGGTCCGGCTAGTCCGGCTCTGCCGGCCAGGTGTTGGGCATCATCGGGCTGATCGCCCCACCGCCGAACCCGTTGTCGGCCAGGGCGGTCAGCCCGCTCGGGCGCGCACTGGCCACCCGATGGGTCCCACCGGCGAAGCCGTGCGAACCGACGCCTCTACTCGAAGCGACCGCCCCCGCAAGTTCCCTCGGCTCCGGCTCCAAGTCCATATACTCATAGCCGCGGCCGAGCATGCCGACCTTGGCCTTACGCCGACGGCGCTGCGGGGCCTTCTGCTCTGCCGATTCCTCCACGGGCGCCGCCGCACTGTCCGGCTTCGGCGCCGCCTTCT
Source organism: Mycobacterium sp. P7213 (assembly GCF_900604305.1). Lineage (NCBI taxonomy): Bacteria > Bacillati > Actinomycetota > Actinomycetes > Mycobacteriales > Mycobacteriaceae > Mycobacterium > Mycobacterium sp. P7213. Next base: position 41,835 of record NZ_UWOA01000001.1, on the reverse strand, counting down.
TACGCGAGCTGGTGCCTGAGCCTCGACGAGCGCCCATGTCCAGGCCCCCGACCATGTACATGTAGGCAGGCATCGTGACCGACGGTGGTCCCGCCGGAGTCGGCGGCGGCGCTCCGGGCGGCGGAGGGGCAGCTGCTGCCGGTGCCGGCGCAGGGGCGGGCGCGGGAGCCGGAGCAGGAGCCGGAGCGGGAGCCGGTGCCGGCGGCGAAGCCATCGCCAGTCCCGGCGGGGGCGCAGGAGGCGGCGGCACCGCAGCGGCCAACGCATGATGTGCCATCGCCCCGATACCCAGACCGCCGATCACTCCCGCAGATCCGAGCACGGTCGTGCCGGCCATCGTGGCGGCCAGCGCCGGCAGCAACGCCGTCTGGGTGATCAGATAGTTCAGCGCCTGAATGGTGTTGCCGATGGTGGACGTGACGATCTCGACCATCGCCAACGGCACCACCACACCCAGCGCCTGGGGATTGAACAGCGCCGTGTACATCATCGCGATCACGTCGTCGATGATCACGATGCTGGTGAACGCGAAGTAGGAGCCGGGGTCCAGCGGCACCGAGAAGACATAGGCCAAACTGGCGGGGTTGAAGAAGCTGAACGGGTTGCCGGTCCAACCCAGCCAGGAACCGGGAACCGGCCACGGCGGCAACAGCGGCGAGCCGGCCTGCAGGCTGGCAAAGAAGTCTGCGAACGGATCGCCGAGACCGGTGTAGCCGATCTTGGCGAAGAACKCCTGCAACTCGACGTACAGCGGGTACTGGCTGCTGTCGGGATAGGGCGGGCTGGGCACCAGGCTTTCGAGCCATTTGGCGAAGTCCAGGAACCACTGCGGTGGATCCGGCGCGGTGTCCGCCGCGCTGCCGGGCGTCTTGAGCACCATCGGCGCCGGCTCGGTCTGGGCCGCCGCGGCGGTCGCGACCGCCGCGCCGGCTACCGCCTGATAGACGGTCATCACGGCTGCGGCCTGCGCCCACATCCGCGCGTAGTCGGCCTCGTTCAGCGCGATCGGAATCGTGTTGACACCAAAGAAATTCGTGCCCACCAACACCGCGTGGGTCACATGGTTGGCGACCAGCTCAGCCATGGTCGGCATCGCCGCGAGCGCGGCGGTGTAGCCCGCGGCCGCCGTCTCCTGCTGCGCCGCGGTGGCGGCACTGTTGGTGACGGCACGCAGCAGCCAGGCCAGATAGGGGGCGTTGGCGGCCACGAACGCCTCGGCGGACGGCCCCTGCCACGCGCCGGCCTGCACCGCACCCAGCACCGCCGTCAACTCATCGGCGATCGCGGCGTATTCAGTGCTCAACGCGCTCCACGCCGCAGCCGATGACAATAGTGGTCCGGCCCCGGGGCCGGCCGACAGTGACGTTGAATGTACTTCTGGCGGAGAGGCCATCCAGATCGGTGCAGTCATCGCGCACCGCCGGATGCCACCCGAAAAGGGCGCAACATGGGGGTTTGTCAGCTCTCTCGGGGTACACCGCCCCGGGTCGCAGGATGCGACGATGTGAGTGTCCTGACTCTCGGATCAACGCTCGCCTCGCCTTCCAGCTCCATCAGAGCCGTGGCAGTTGAGGGTCGCTCCCCGATCACAGTGGCGGGACCGTGCCGGATTCACACCGGCTTCCTGCACCATCGTTGCCGTACCGGGGCATTATCGCACGCTACGGCGCGCAACGCCCGGAAAGCGCGACTACACGCTGGCCCGGCCTGGGCCGCGCACTGCAGCGGCGACCGCGTCGGCCAGCGCGTCGACGTCGGCGGGGGCCAGCTCGGCGATGGTCACCCGCAGGCCCGCAGTGGCCCGAATCCGGAACCGCGCCCCCGGGGCCGCGGCCCAGCCTGCGGCGAACAACGCCGTCATCGCCACCGCCTCGTCGGGCACCGGGATCCATACGTTGAGCCCGGACCGGCCGTGCGCGATCACGCCCCGGTCGGCCAGCGCCGCGCACAGCCCGAGGCGGGCCGCGCGGTAGGCGGCTTCGGCCTCGGCCACCCGCCGCGTCGCTGCGTCGTCGCGCCACAGCTCGACAGCCAGGTTCTGCAGCAGGTGGCTGACCCAGCCCGGTCCCAGCCGCTGGCGACCCTGCACCCGTTCGACGGTGCGCTGGTCACCGGCCAGCACCGCCAGCCGCAGATCCGGGCCATACGCCTTGGCCGCCGACCGAATGAACGCCCAGTGCCGGCTCACGCCCGCCAGCGGATGCAACGGCACCCCGGCGATCGCCGCCCCGTGGTCGTCTTCGACCAGTAGCACCTCCGAATCTGCCAGCAATGCCCCTAGGGCATCTGCTCGCTCCGCCGAAACGGCTGCGCCGGTCGGATTTTGGGCGCGACTTGTCACCACCACAGCACGCACCCCCCGTTGCAGCGCCCGGGCCAGGTCGGCAGGCAGCGGGCCGTCGTCATCGACTCCGACCGGCTCCGGTGTCAGCCCCAGCGCGCCGAGCAAATCGAGCAGGTTGGGCCACCCCGGATCTTCGACGGCCACCCGGTCACCGGGACGCAGGTGGGCGCTGAGCACCCGCTCGATTCCGTCCAGGGCCCCGGAGGTGACCGCGAGGTGGTCGGCCGGTACACCGTCGGCGGCCAGCTCGGCCGCGGCATGCTCAGCCAGTGCCGACGCGATCGGCGGATGCCCGTAGAGCACCACCGGTCCGGGGCGCGCCGGCACAGCGGCGATAGCGGGCAACAGCGCCGGGTTGGGGTTTCCGGTCGACAGATCCCGCACGCCCGGCGGCACGGCCAGCCCGCGCAGCGAGCGCGGTGTGGTCGCCGGCCGATCACGCACCCGGGTGCCACGGCGACCGGAGCTTTCGACCGCGCCGCGGTCGCGCAACAGCCGGTAGGCGGCGGCGACGGTGTTCGGGTTCACCCCGAGCTGCTGGGCCAGCCCGCGGATCGGCGGCAGTGCGGCCCCGGGCGCCAACGCGCCGCGCGCGATGCCCTCCTCGACGCTCGCCGCGATGGCCTCGGCCCCCCCACCGGCAATGCTATATTGTACTGGCACATCTCCTATATTGCACTAGTACATTAATGGAGGCAACCCCGTGTCCTACGCACCGACACCCCAGACCACCCCCACCCGGTATCGGGAACGGGCCCGCTACGACCGCGACACCGTGCGCCGCATCCTGGACGAGGCGCTGATCTGTCACCTGGGATACGCCCGCGACGGCCATCCGGTGGTGCTGCCGACCACGCACGCGCGGGTCGACGAGACGCTGTATCTGCACGGCTCCACCGGCAGCGGCCCGGTGCTGGCGGCCGGCCCGGGCGGTCTGCCGGTCTGCGTCACCGCCACCCTGGTCGACGGGCTGGTGCTGGCCCGCTCGGCGCTGCACCATTCGATGGCCTACCGCTCGGTGGTCGTCATCGGCGCCGCCCGCCTGGTCGATGACGAGGCCGAGAAGCGGCTCGGGCTCGACGCACTGCTCGATCACGTCGCACCCGGCCGGGCCGCCGACGCCCGGCCGCCCAACCGCCGGGAACTGGCGGCCACTGCGGTGCTGGCGCTCGACCTGGTGAAGGTGTCCGCCTCGGTGCGCGACGGCGGCCCCAACGACGAACCCGAGGACGTCACTCTGCCGTACTGGGCGGGAGTGGTCCCGCTGCGAATGGTCGCCGGACGCCCGGAACCGGCCGCCGACCTCGACCCGGCGATCGCGCTGCCGTCTTACCTGGAGTCTTACCGCAGACCGCGCTGATACTCCGGCATCCAGGTGCCCGGCGTCATCGGAGTGGTGGCACCGCCGCCGAAGGCGTCGGCCGCCAGGGCAGTGAGTCCACTCGGCAGCACGGCATCCGAGGCGTCGTCCAAGTCCATGTATTCGTACCCGCGGCCGAGCATGTCGGCCTTTGCGCGCCGCCGCCGGCGGGCCTTGACCTTCTCCTCGGCGACCACGGCGTCCACCGGCGCCGCGGCGGCCTCGGGCTCCGCGGCCTTGCGTCGGCGAGCACTGGTGCCCGCGGCCCGACGGGCCTGCTGGCTCGCGCCGGCGACCAGATACATCGCGGCCAGACTGTCCCCCGGGGTCAGCGGTGGTGCGGGCGGCGGAGGGAGCGCCGGCGGCGCTGCGGGCGGCGGCGGTGCAAGAGCGGGCGCCGGAGCGGGGGCCGGGGCCGGAGCGGGAACCGGCGGCGTCGGAGCGACCGTCAGGCCGGCGAACGGCGGGGGCATGACCGGAACCACCGGAACCGGAACCGCATGCAGCGCAGCCAGGCCGGACAACCCCGCCAATCCGGCCAAAGGCGCCGCGGCCAGTGGCGCCAATGCGGCGGTCAGCATCGGCAGCACAACCGGAATCAGCACCAGAGCCTGCTCCAGCAGCGTCTTGAGCAGCGCAACCACGTCGGTGATGATCGTGCCGACCGCTTCCACTGCGGTGAACATCAGCGTGAACGCGATGGTGCTGGGGTTACCGGAGGCGAACGCCGCCGCGATGTCGGCGCCGATGAAGGCGAAGGTCTGCGACAGGTAGGCGGCGAACGAGCCGAAGTCCATCGGATAGCCGATCGCGAACGCGAGGTTGTAGGGACTCAGAAAGCTCAGCGGGTTGCCCAGGATCGGCAGCCAGGGATCGAACCCGCCGAATAGCGACTGGAAGAACGGGTTGGCCGCCAGCTCGTCGATCATCGGCTGCAGCACATTGTTGTAGAAGTCGGTGTAGCCGCTGTTCTGCAGCCATTCCATGATCTCGTTCTGTCGATCGGGCGGGAGCTGCGGCTGGCTGGCGTCCGCGGACTGCGCCTTGACGATCTGTGGCGCTGCCGACGTCTGCGGGCTCGACGCCACCGCGGTGCCCGAGGCGGCCTGATAGGTGGTCATCACGGTGGCGGCCTGCAGCCACATCCGGCCGTAGTCGGCCTCATTGAGCGTGATCGGGATGGTGTTGACACCGAAGAAGTTGGCGGCCACCAGCACCGCGTGGGTGGCGTGGTTGGCCGCGAGCTCACCCAGCGTCGGCATCGCGGCCAGTGCGGTGCTGTAGGCGGCGGCCGCGGCCTGCTGGGCGGTGGCGGTCAGGGCGCTGACGACCCCGGCCTGGATCAGCCACGCCAGATACGGCAGATTCGCCGCGACATACGCTTCGGCGCTGGGACCCTGCCACGCCCCAGCCTGCACTGCCCCCAGCAGTGCCGTCAACTCGTCGGCGACCGCACTGTATTCGGCGCTCAGCGTGCTCCATGCGGCAGCCGACGCCAACAGCGGACCAGCCCCGGGGCCCGCCGACAGCAATGTCGAGTGGACTTCGGGTGGAGACGCGATCCAGATCGGCGCGGTCACGGTCGTCAGCTCTCTCGGGTTACCCGCCCCGAATCGGAGGTTGCGACGACGTGAGTGTCTGGCTCTCGGGTGAGGTCACTCCCCCGATGACAGTGGCGGGACCGCTCCGGAATTGAAGCGGCGGTCCCAGCTTCGGCTGAACCGCCGGATTCACACCGGATTCCTACATCGTCATCGCCTTACCAGCGAATTGTCGCACGCCGGACTCCCTGACCACCGCCGACTGCGAAATCCAGCCCCCCAGGCACCGGGTAATCTGCCGACCGTGTCCGATCCGGTGAACACCCCCACGATCTGCCTGAACATGATCGTGCGCGACGAGGCCCACATCATTGCGGAGGTGCTGAGCGCCACCGCGCCCTACATCAGTGCGTGGGTGATCGTCGACACCGGCTCCCAGGACGGAACCCCGCAGGTGATCCGCGACCACATGGCGGCCCTGGGCATTCCGGGCGAGCTCTACGAACGGCCCTGGCGCAACTTCGGGCACAACCGCACCGAGGCACTGACCCTGGCGCAGGGCCGCTGCGACTACATCCTGGTGATCGACGCCGACGACACGATCGTGGGCACACCCGATTTCACCGGCCTGGACGCCGACATCTACGAGCTGCGGATCCGGCAGGAAGCCGTCAGAGGCTGGCGCCCGCAGCTGTTCCGCGACGGGCTGCCGGTGCGCTACGTGGGTGTGGTCCACGAGTACGTCGAATGCGATGAAGACCACGTCATTTCCCGCCTCGACCGCGACTTCGCGATCGAATCGCGGCGGCTGGGCGCCCGCAACCTGGACCCGCAGAAGTACGCGCGCGACCGGGATCTCCTACTGGCCGAGGTCGAACGCAATCCCGAGGACTCGCGGTCGGTCTTTTATCTGGCGCAGAGCTGCTTCGATCTGGAGGATTACGCCGCCGCAGTCCCCTGGTACGAACGGCGGACTCAAATGGGGGGCTACGACGAAGAGGTCTACTTCTCGCTGTACCGCAAAGCCGGCGCCATGGAGGTGCTCGGCGAACCGTGGCCGGAAGTGCAGGCCGCCTACCTACGGGCCTGGGAGTTTCGGCCGACCCGTGCCGAACCGCTGTATTGCCTGGCGTTCGCCTACCGCTCCGCGGGGCGCTACCAGCTCGGTCACCTCTTCGCCAGGCAAGCCGAGCAGATCCGATGCCCGACGACAACCTTTGGGTCGATGCGGGGGTCTACAACTTCCGCGCGACCGACGAGCGCGCGGTGTGCGCGTCGTGGCTGGGCAACCACGACGAAGCGTTCACGCTGTGCCGGCGCCTGGTGGCGCGCACCGACGTTCCCGACGACGAGCGGCAGCGCATCGAATCCAACCGAGACTTTTCGGTTCCGGCCATGCTTGAGGCAGCCTCGAGCTACCCCGAAGCGGTGGTGCACACCCTGGTGGCCGGGCCGCCCGAGGCTGAGGTGACGGTCAGCGTGCGCACCGGGTCCGATCGAGCCGGCACCGAGCAGACCCTGAACTCGTTCCTGAACTGCTGCCTGGACGTGGCGCGCGTCGGACGCTTCCTGGCCATCGACACCGGCCTGACAGCCGAAGATCGGGTGCTGCTGGCGCAGCGGTATCCCTTTCTGGAGTTCACCGATCCGGGTACGGAGATCAGTGCCGGGATCGGTGGCCGCTACTGGTTGCGGCTGGACTCCGGCTGGCGGTTCTTTGCCCCGGAGAACCTCATCACCCGACTGACCGGCGGACTGCACGCCGAACCGCAGGTGTTCCAGATCGGCATCAACTTCACCGACGCGGTAAAGCTGACCGGCACCTGCGCCGCCGAGGACACTGTGCGTCGCTCCCCCGATGCCGGCCGCTACCTGCTGACCGACCGTGCTGCCACCGGCCCGGCGATGTTCGACACCACACGACTGGGCCACGTGGACGGCACCGCCACCCTCGACGAGGTCCTCTGCATCCTGGAGTGAGCCCGCCGGCAGTTCGGCTGCCGAGTCAGTCCTTGGCGTCGATCGCTGCGTTGAGCGTCCGGCTGGGCCGCATGACCGCCGACGTCAGGTCGTGGTCCGGCGCGTAGTAGCCGCCGATGTCCACCGCCTTGCCCTGCACCACGTTCAGCTCATTGAGGATGGCGTCCTCGTTCTTGTCCAGGGTGTCCGACAGGGCGGCGAAATGCTTGGCCAGTTCGGGGTCCTCGGTCTGGGCAGCAAGCTCTTCGGCCCAGTACTTGGCGAGGTAGAACTGGCTGCCGCGGTTGTCGAGCTCGCCGGTCTTGCGCGACGGACTCTTGTTGGCGTCCAGCAGCTTGCCGATAGCGGAGTCCAGAGTCTGTCCCAAGATCTTGGCGTGGACGTTGCCGGTCTTGGCACCCAGGTCGTCGAAGCTGGCGCCCAGCGCCAGGAACTCGCCGAGCGAGTCCCAGCGCAGGTGGTTCTCCTCCACCAGCTGCTTGACGTGCTTGGGGGCGGAACCGCCCGCGCCGGTCTCGTACATCCCGCCGCCGGCCATCAACGGCACGATCGACAGCATCTTGGCGCTGGTGCCCAGCTCCAGGATCGGGAACAGATCGGTGAGGTAGTCGCGCAGGATGTTGCCGGTGGCGGCGATGGTGTCCTGACCGCGGATCAGCCGCTCCAGGGTGTACCGCATGGCCCACACCTGCGGCATGATCTGGATCTCCAGGCCCTCGGTGTCGTAGTCCGCCAGGTAGGCCTTGACCTTCTTGCGCAGCTCCGCCTCGTGCGGCCGCTCGGTGTCCAGCCAGAACACCACGGTCATGCCCGACGCCCGGGCCCGCTGGACGGCCAGCTTCACCCAGTCCTGGATGGCCGCGTCGGTGACCGTGCACAGCCGCCAGATGTCGCCGGCCTCCACCTTCTGGGTCAGCAGCACCTCACCGGTGGCCAGGTCCACGATGTCGGCGACGCCGGATTCGGGGACCTCGAACGTCTTGTCGTGGCTGCCGTACTCCTCGGCCTTCTGCGCCATCAACCCGACGTTGGGGACGGTGCCCATGGTGGCCGGGTCGAACTGGCCGTGGGTCTTGCAGAAGTTGATCAGCTCCTGGTAGATCCGCGCGAACGTCGACTCGGGGTTGACGGCCTTGGTGTCCTTCTGCCGTCCGTCGGCGCCGTACATCTTGCCGCCGGCCCGGATCATCGCCGGCATCGAGGCGTCGACGATCACATCCGAGGGCGAGTGGAAGTTGGTGATGCCGTTGGCCGAGTCCACCATCGCCAGTTCGGGGCGGTGCTCGTGGCAGGCGTGCATATCCTCGATGACCTCCTCACGCTGGGAGGCCGGCAGGGTCTCGATCTTGTTGTAGAGGTCGACCAGACCGTTGTTGACATTGACGCCCAAGTCGTCGAAGAGCTTCTGGTGCTTGGCGAATGCGTCCTTGTAGAACACCTTGATGGCATGGCCGAACACGATCGGGTGGCTGACCTTCATCATGGTCGCCTTGACGTGCAGGGAGAACATCACACCGGTCTTGCGGGCGTCCTCCATCTGCTCCTCGTAGAACTCGCGCAGCGCGCGCACGCTCATGAACATCGAGTCGATGACCGTGCCGCTGAGCAGCGACACCTTCTCCTTGAGCACCATCGTCTTGCCGCTCTTGGTCGTCAGCTGCATCTTGACGTCGCGGTCGCGGTCCAGCGTCATCGACTTCTCACCGTGATAGAAGTCGCCGTGGCGCATCGTCGCCACATGAGTGCGCGAGGCCTGTGACCACTCGCCCATGCTGTGCGGGTGCTTGCGCGCGTACTCCTTGACCGCCTTGGGCGCGCGACGGTCTGAGTTGCCTTCCCGCAGTACCGGGTTCACCGCACTGCCCAGGCACTTCGCGTAGCGGTCGTGAATGTCGCGCTCAGCGTCGGTCTTGGGGTCCTCGGGGTAGTCGGGCAATTTGTAGCCCTTGCCCTGCAGCTCCTTGATGGCGGAGACCAGCTGCGGCACCGAGGCGCTGATGTTGGGCAGCTTGATGATCGTGGTGTCGGGCAGCTGGGTCAGCCGGCCGAGTTCGGCCAGGTTGTCCGGCACTCGCTGGTCTTCGGTCAGACAGTCCGGGAATGCGGCCAGGATGCGGGCCGCAAGCGAGATGTCACTGGCTTGGACGTCGATACCCGCGGGCCCGGTGAAGGCCTGCACGATCGGCAGAAACGAGTACGTCGCCAACAGCGGCGCCTCGTCGGTCAGCGTGTAGATGATGGTCGGCTGGTCGGCGCACATGGCTGTTCTCCCGGCGTCAGGTCTGAGGTGTTCGATTGTCCCGCGTTGTACACGGCGGCATCAGTATCGCGCACCGCTCCGCGGCGCTCGCCGCCGGTGAGCAGGTGGCGACACCTCCATGGCATGCGATAGGCTGCGTCACGGTCATGAGTGCCAGCGCGAAGCCCCGGCTTGCTGGCCGGCAACCCTCCAACCGCGGTGGGGTGCCCCGGGTGATGACCGGGTTGAGTAGCCACTATCGGCTACGCGGCAAGCGCGGGTCCGCCACAACGGGCCCCCCGAGTAGACAGGGGAACCTGATGCGTGCCTCCTTGCGCCCGCTCACCCGTTGCTGTTGTCGCTGAACCCACGCCTGATCCGCACGTCACCCAGCGACAACACACCGAGGAAACCATTCAGCAATGACCGCCGACAACAACATCGACCCCAGTTCGCACTGGTCGTTCGAGACCAAGCAGGTCCACGCGGGGCAGGTACCCGACGCGGCCACCAACGCCCGAGCGTTGCCGATCTACCAGACCACCTCCTACACGTTCAACAACACCGAGCACGCGGCCAAGCTGTTCGGCCTAGAGGAGCCGGGCAACATCTACACCCGGCTGATGAACCCGACGACCGACGTCGTCGAACAGCGGATCGCCGCACTCGAAGGCGGGGTCGCCGCCCTGCTGGTGTCCTCCGGACAAGCCGCGGCCACCTTCGCGATCCTCAATCTCGCCGGCGCAGGCGACCACATCGTGTCCAGCCCGCGCCTGTACGGCGGCACCTACAACCTGCTGCACTACTCGCTGGCCAAGCTGGGCATCGAGACCACCTTCGTCGAAGACCCCGACGACCTGGAGTCCTGGCGGGCGGCGGCGCGGCCCAACACCAAGGCCTTCTTCGCCGAGACCATCTCCAACCCGAAGATCGACGTGCTGGACATCCCGGGTGTGTCGGGCGTGGCCCACGACAACGGTGTGCCGCTGATCGTCGACAACACCGTGGCCACCCCCTACCTGATCCAGCCACTGGCCCACGGTGCCGACATCGTGGTGCACTCGGCCACCAAGTACCTGGGCGGCCACGGCTCGGCGATCGCGGGCGTGATCGTCGACGGTGGGAACTTCGACTGGACGCAGGGCCGCCACCCGGGGTTCACCACCCCCGACCCGAGCTACCACGGGGTGGTCTTCGCCGACCTGGGCGCGCCGGCGTTCGCGCTGAAGGCCCGCGTGCAGCTGCTGCGCGATCTGGGCTCGGCGGTCTCGCCGTTCAACGCCTTCCTGATCGCCCAGGGTCTGGAGACATTGAGTCTGCGGGTCGAGCGTCACGTCGCCAACGCCCAGCGGGTCGCGGAGTTCCTGGAATCCCGCGATGACGTGCTGAGTGTCAACTACGCGGGCCTGTCGAGCTCGCCGTGGCACGCAAGGGCCCAGCAACTGGCGCCCAAGGGCGTCGGCGGCGTGCTGTCGTTCGAGCTCGCCGGCGGTATCGAGGCGGGCAAGGCATTCGTCAACGCACTGAAGCTGCACAGCCACGTCGCCAACATCGGTGACGTGCGCTCGCTGGTGATTCACCCGGCGTCGACGACGCACGCCCAGCTCAGCGCCGAAGAGCAGCTGGCCAGCGGTGTCACTCCGGGCCTGGTGCGGCTGGCGGTCGGCATCGAGGGCATCGCGGACATCCTGGCCGACCTCGAACTCGGCTTCGCCGCGGCCTCGGCACAGCTCGGCGACTCGTCGGCGCTGGCGGCCCGTTGAGGCGGTCCCCGGTGACGATCTCCGACGTGTCCAGGCAGCTGCTGCCCGCCGAGGGAGAGACCGGCGTGGTCGCCATCGGGTCGCTGACGCTGCAGAGCGGCGCGGTGCTCGATGACGTCCACATCGCCGTTCAGCGCTGGGGCGAGCTGTCGCCCCAGCGCGACAACGTCGTCATGGTGCTGCATGCGCTGACCGGGGATTCGCACGTCACCGGGCCCGCCGGGCCGGGCCATCCCACCCCGGGCTGGTGGGACGGGGTGATCGGCCCCGGCGCTCCGATCGACACCGACCGCTGGTGTGCGGTGGCCACCAATGTGTTGGGCGGCTGCCGCGGGTCGACCGGCCCGGGATCCCTGGCCCGCGACGGGAAGCCTTGGGGCTCAAAGTTTCCCGCCATCAAAATTCGCGACCAGGTCGAGGCTGACATCGCCGCGCTGTCCGCGCTGGGTATCACCGAGGTGGCCGCCGTGCTGGGCGGTTCGATGGGTGGCGCCCGCGGCCTGGAGTGGATGGTGGGCCACCCGGATCAGGTCGGCGCTGGCTTGCTGCTGGCTGTCGGCGCCCGGGCCACCGCCGACCAGATCGGCACCCAGAGCACCCAGATCGCGGCCATCAAGGCCGACCCGGACTGGCAGGGCGGCGACTACCACGGCACCGGCCGCAGTCCCGACGCCGGCCTGGCCATCGCCCGGCGCATCGCGCACCTGACCTACCGCGGTGAGGCAGAGCTGGACCTGCGATTCGCCAATGCTGCCCAGGACGGGGAGGATCCGGCCGACGGTGGACGCTACGCGGTGCAGAGCTACCTGGAACATCAGGGCGACAAGCTGGTGTCGCGGTTCGACGCGGGCAGCTACGTGGTCCTGAGCGACTCGCTGTCCAGCTACGACGTGGGCGCCGGGCGCGGTGGGGTGGCCGCAGCGTTGCGTGGTTGCCCGGTTCCCGCGGTGGTCGCCGGGATCACCTCGGACCGGCTGTACCCGCTGCGGTTGCAGGCCGAGTTGGCCGAGCTGCTGCCCGGCTGCGACGGACTGCAGGTGCTCGACTCCGACTGCGGACACGACGGCTTCCTGCTGGACACCGCCCGAGTCGGCGAGCTGATCCGCCAGACCTTGGACTTGGCGAGCTCGGCGCGGGAACGCCGACGGTGAGCCCGTCCGAGCAGGGCCGCCGCGACCGCTCATTGTCGTTCGGGTCGCAGGCCGCCGCCTACGAGCGGGGCCGTCCGTCCTACCCGCCGGAGGCGATCGACTGGCTGCTGCCGCCGGGCGCCCGCGACGTCCTGGACCTGGGCGCCGGCACCGGCAAGCTCACCGCCCGGCTGGTCGAGCGCGGCCTGGACGTGGTGGCGGTAGACCCGATCGCCGAAATGCTCGAGGTGCTGGCCAGCGCCCTGCCGGACACCCCGGCGCTGCTCGGGTCCGCTGAGCAGATCCCACTGCCGGACAACAGCGTCGACGCGGTGCTGGTGGCCCAGGCCTGGCATTGGTTCGACCCCGCTCGGGCCATCCCCGAGTTGGTCAGGGTGCTGCGGCCCGGCGGCCGTCTGGGACTGGTCTGGAACACCCGCGACGAACGGCTGGGCTGGGTAAAGGAACTCGGCGCGATCATCGGCCGAGAGGACGCCCGCGACGTGGTCGACGCCGGGGTGAGTCTGCCCGCGCCGTTCGGCGATATCGAAAGCCACCAGGTGGAGTGGACCAACTACCTGACGCCGCAGGCCGTGATCGATCTGGTCGCTTCCCGCAGCTACTGCATCACCTCACCGGACGCGGTCCGCACCAAGACACTGGACCAGGTTCGCAACCTGCTGGCCACCCATCCGTCGTTGGTCGGGTCCACCGGACTGGCACTGCCCTACATCACGGTGTGCGCCCGGGCCACGCGCTCGGATTCCTAGCGCCAGCAAGTGTTTATGCCGGCCGGCAGTGGGTATGCCGCTTCGGTCGGCCGGAACCAGGGGGCCCTACGGTTGGCACCTGACATGGCCCCGGCCGTCCGAAGGGCCAACCGATATGACTCGCCGCCTGACTCCACATTTCGCTGACGTCCAAGCCCATTACGACCTGTCGGATGACTTCTTCCGGCTCTTCCTGGACCCGACCCAGACCTACAGCTGTGCCTACTTCCGGCGCTACGACTTGACGCTGGAGGAAGCCCAACTCGCCAAGATCGATCTTTCACTCGGCAAGCTCGGCCTGCGCCCGGGCATGACCCTGCTCGACGTGGGCTGCGGTTGGGGCGCCACCATGGCGCGGGCGATCGAACGGTACGACGTCAACGTGGTCGGTCTGACACTGAGCAAGCACCAGGCCGTCCACGTGCAATCGATGTTCGCCGCGATGGACTCCCCACGCAGCCGACGAGTGCTGCTGGCCGGTTGGGAGGAGTTCGACGAGCCGGTCGATCGGATCGTGTCGATCGGGGCGTTCGAGCACTTCGGCTACGACCGCTACAACGACTTCTTTGCGATGGCCCACCGGGTGATGCCGAGCGACGGGGTGATGATGCTGCACACCATCTGCGGCTTGTCCCCGCAACAAATGGTCGAGTACGGAATGCCGCTGACGGACGACCTGGCGGCATTTCAGATCTTCCTGATGACCGAGATCTTCCCCGGCGGCGAGCTGCCGTCGGTGGCGCTGGTCAAAGAGCACGCCGTCAAGGCCGGGTTCACGGTGAACCGGATCCAGTCACTGCAGCAGCACTACGCCATGACCCTGGACCACTGGGCGCAGGCGCTGGAAGCGCACGAGTGCGAGGCCATCGCGCTTCAGTCCGCAGAGGTCTACGAGCGCTACATGCGTTACCTGACCGGCTGCGCCAGGGAGTTCCGGGAAGGCCGCTTCGACGTCAACCAGTTCACCTTGGCCAAGTAGCCGCAGCCAAAGCCCTTCGGGCGAAGGCGATTACCGCTAGGCGCTGAACAAGTCGGCAAAGTCGTCGGCGATCGACGGGAACGCGCTCATCACGCTCATCAGTTCGAACCCGATGGCTGTGGGGATCAGTCCGGCGTCGGCTGCGATCGGCATTCCGATGGCGTTCGTCAGGGTGGTCAGCAGGTCGTCGCCGTTGCCGAATGCGTTGAAGAACATGCTGATGTCGTAGGCGGGCATGGTGGTCAGCAAGGCGTTGACGATGTCCGCGGTCGGCAGCAGCACCGAATACAGCGTGGAGGCCGCACTGGAGAACGCGTTGACGACGTCGAGCAGACTGGGCAGCGCGAAATCTAACGGCGATCCGAGTGCGTCGGCCGGATTCCCCAGCGACAGGTGCCCGAGGTCGTAGATGAAGTCGTTGAAGCCATGCTGCGCGCCCTGCCACAGCGAGTTCAGCAGCGTCATGATGTCGATGTCCGGGAACACGCCGTAGGTGGTGAGCACATTCGCCGGGCCCTGGTCCCAGCCGCCATGGGTCAAGACGCCGTCGACGTAGGTGTCGACGTTGCCGTAGCCCAGGTCCACCAGGATCCGGGTGACGGGCTCCAGCAGGTCATACAGCGGCTCGCCCAGTACCGGGATTCCCAGCAGCGGCTGCAGCAGCGGAAGGATCTCCGTCGGAATCATGTAGTAGTCGGTGTTGAGGGCGGCCGAGGCGCCGTCGGGCAGGGTCAGCGGCCCGTCGTAGTTGGTGGATCCCAGCAACAGCTGTGCGCTGTCCATGGAATCCGGCCGGCTGTAGCCGGGGCCATGCACCAGCGCGATCCCCAGCACGGCATTGAGCGTCGACAGAAAGTTCAACGGATAGCGCGGGAAATCGGCGAACCCGTCGTATTCGGCGATATAGATGTCGGTCGCGTAGGGGGTGTCGGGGGTGGCCCCGTAGAAGTCGATCCCCATCGACGGGATGTACAGCGGGACTTCGGGAATGGCGAAGCGCGACAGCAGGCCACCGTTGGGGAACATCTCATTGGCGATCAAGACGAACGACAACTGGTCAGGGTCGGGGGCATTGCCGGAGCTGAGCAGCTGGTTCATCTCCAAAGACGAGATGACGGCGCTCTGCGAGACGCCGTAGACCACCACCTGGTCGCCGGCCGCGATGCGGTCGCGAATCGTCGCGTCGAGCATCCGCACACCCTGATCGATCGAGGTGTCGAGTGGCAGGCTCTTGACCCCGGTGCCCGGGTACAGGCCTTCGGGGGTGAACACGCCCTGCATGGTGTAGCCGTCGTACCCGAGGTGGGAGAGGAATTGATCCGCCCAGTGAAAGTCCCACGTCCCCGGGATGGGGGTTCCGGTGCCACCCATGACCAGGGCGACGTTGTCGAGCAGCGCCACCTCGGCGGTCACCGTGCGCGCCTCGGAGATCGCGGACGCCATGGCCGGCGTCATGACCGGTGCAGCGATCACCGCGGCGGCGCTGGTCGCGGCCACTGCCGCAACTCCCAGAGTGTGAAACGTGGGGCTTACCTTCATGGCGACCTCCGACCGGCACAGGACGGCTTATTGCCTTGCAGCACCGTAACGCTTACATGATGAAATCCTGAAGTAACCCTGAATAACTCAAACTTTCTACTGTAGAAACTTCCATCGACCAGGGCTTTTCTCCGAGCCGACGACCATAATCCAATTTATGTTGCTAGCCGTCCGGATTTGGAGAGGAAACACCAAGGTTGGACCGGCAGGTCCCGGCCTTGAGCCTCGACTCGGCTCAACGTCCCGAAATGGCGTCATCGGCCGGGACGAGATAGCGCCGTAGGCAAACCGTGACCCGGCCGACTCGCCGGTGTTACCGCTTTGATGCAGGATTTCAACAAGAACGTTCGGACAAATCCCGGCCTCCGCTCGGCGCCGGACCATAACGAGGGGGATGCATGCGAGGCTTCATGAGCAAGACGGGGGCGGGCCTAGTAGGTCTGATCGCCACCGCGGGATTGGCGGCACCGGCGCAGGCAAGCCCGGTAGACACCTCGTTCCTGTCCGATCTGGCCGGGGCCGGCGTCCCGGTCGGTGACCCCGCCGCAACGGCTGCTCTGGGCCAATCCGTGTGCCCGATGCTGACCGAACCCGCCGGCACCGCCGCGTCGGTGGCAGCCCCAGTCGCGGGCCTGGGCGGCGGACCCAGCATGTCGCCCCAGATGGCGCAGATGTTCACCGAGATCGCCGTGCAGATCTACTGCCCCCAGATGCTCTCTCAGCTGGCCAGCGGACAGGTGCCGGATCTGCCGCAGATCCCGGGGATGTCGGTCGGCATTCCCGGCCTGTCCGGTGAAGTCCCGGCCATTCCCGCTATCCCCGGGTTCTAGCCGCGTGACACGGCGCCAGGCTCGAGGCAGCTGACCGGGAGACCTCAAAACGGCTCCCGTTTTAGAACTTTCCGAATGCAAGCGCCACATTGTGGCCGCCGAATCCGAAGGAGTTGCTGATCGCGTACCGGTAGTCGCCGGCCCGTGCATCACCGGCGACGACGTCCAAATCGATCTCCGGGTCGAGCCGGTGCAGGTTCAGCGTCGGCGGGACTACGCCATCCCGCAGCGCGAGCACCGTCAGAATCGCCTCCACCGCGCCAACTGCCCCGACCGAATGCCCGAGAGCGGATTTCGGTGCATACACCGCGGCTCGATGCGCTCCCATGGCGTTGTTGATCGCCTGGGCCTCGGCCAGATCGCCGATCTTGGTTCCGGTGGCGTGTGCGTTGATGTGGTCGATATCCGTCGGTGCCAGGCCCGCGAGATCGATCGCTCGGGCGATCGCGCAACCCGCGCGTTCGCCCCGCGGGTCGGGCGCCACAATGTGGTAGCCGTCGGAGGTGATACCGGCGCCCATCAGCCGGGCGAGAATGGTTGCGCCACGCGCCTTTGCATGCTCAAGAGTCTCGATGACCATCAACGCGCCGGCCTCGCCGAACACGAACCCGCTGCGGTCGGCATCGAATGGCCGGCACGCGCCGGCCGGGTCGTCGTTGTGGGTGGACAACACGATGCGCATTGCGGCGAATCCCGCGATGGGGACCGCTTCGATCTTGGTCTCGACTCCGCCGCAGATCGCGATGTCGGCCTCGTCGTAGACGATGTTCCGCCAGGCCTGCGCGATACCTTCGGCGCCGGAAGCACACGCCGAGATCGGGGTGAAAACCCCCGCTTTGGCGCCACGCTCCAGGCCCACGGCAGCGGCTGCCGCGTTGGGCATGTACTTCTGCACTCCCAGCGGCGAGACCGACTTCATACCCCGTTCCACCATGCCTTGGTAGCCCCAGACCAGTTCTTCCGGCGAGCCGAGACCGGTGCCGATCGACACCAGCAATCGGCGCGGATCCACCTCCGGCAAGCCGGCATTCGCCCAGACCCGGCGACCCAGGACCACCGCCATTTTCTGCAGGTAGGACAGCCGGTGCAGTTCCTTGCGGTTCAACTCGTGGTCGAAGTCCTCGAGCAGATGCCCACCGATACGCACCGGGAGGTCGAACCGCTCGACGAAGGGGTCGTCGAGCTTACGAATGCCGCTCTGCCCGTCCAGCAGTCTCTTCCAGGTGTCCTCGGCGTCCGTTGCCAGCGCAGTCGTCATCGCGACACCGGTGACCACGACCTCGGGAAGGCCACTCCCAGTGCAGAGCCGAGTCATTCGGGCCATGTCCGCGCCTCGCTTCCAGCGACGCTATTTGGTCAGGATGAACTGCCCGACATTGCTGATTCCTCTGCGGAAGAGGTCAGCACAGCCGGTCAGATAGCGCAGGTAGCGCTCGTACACTTCCTCTGACTGGATGGCGATGGCGCGTTCGCGGTTGCGCCGCAGATTGTCCGCCCACATGTCCAGGGTCCGGATGTAGTGCTCCGGCATCAAAAAGGCGTCCTGAATACGAAATCCGGCGCCTTGCGAGTATTCGTAGATGTCGTCGCGCCCCGCCATCTCCCCACCGGGAAAGATCTCCTTTCCGAGGAATCGGACGAAACGCAGATCGCTCATCGTCACCTTGATGCCATGCTCACGCCAGTAGGTCTGCGGGTAGGTGAATATGCTGTGGAACACCATTCGACCGTCGTCGGGCAGCATGTCGTAGGCGCGTTCGAAGAACGCGGCGTAGCGGGCCTTCTTGAACGCGTCGAACGCCTCGATGGTGAAGATCCGATCAACCTTCTCGTCGAACTCTTCCCAACCCTGCAGCCGCGCCTCCGCACGACGCTGGGTACCGATCCTTGCCAACGTGGCCGCGCTGCGCGCGCAGTGGTTGCGACTGAGCGTGATTCCGATGACGTTGACGTCGAACTTCGTCACCGCCCGGACCAGCCCCGCCCCCCACCCACAGCCGACGTCCAACACCGTCATCCCCGGCTCGAGGTTGAGCTTGCGCAATACCAAGTCATACTTGGCGTTCTGCGCCTCCTCCAGCGTCATGTCGTCGCGCTCGAAGTACGCACAGGTGTAGGCCATCGTCGGATCGAGGAACAGCCCGAAGAAGTCGTCGGAGATGTCATATGCCGCTTGAGACTCTTCGTAGTACGGCCTGAGATCAGTCATCGGTGTCACCATGTCCTCCGAATCTCTTATGCCACTGGCTTTTCCATCGTGAACTGGCAGACGTCGGTGTAACCGTCACGGAACAGTTCCCGGCAGCCCGTCAGGTACTTCAGAAACGTTTCGTAGGTCTGCTCGCCTTTGAGCTCGACCGCCTGGTCTCTGTGCGCTTCGAGTGCCTTGGCCCAGGTGTCCAACGTGCGTACATAGTTCGACCCGATCAACTGATGGCGAGTGATCGAAAAGCCGCAGCGGGTGGCGTGCTCGTCGACGATCGAGATCTGCGGCAAGCGGCCCCCGGGATAGATCTCGGTCAGGATGAAATGGATGAAGCGCAGCAGCGACATCGTCTTTTTCAGTCCCCGCCGCTCGCCCTCTTCGGCGGTGGGCACCACAATGGAATGCAGCAGCATCACGCCGTCGTCGGGCAACACACGGTGGCACATGGTGAAGAAATCGTCGTAGCGCTCGTAGGTGCCGACGCCGTCGGCGAAGTGCTCAAAGGCGCCGAGCGACACGATGCGATCCACCGGTTCGTCGAATTCCTCCCAGCCCTGCAACCGCACCTGTTTGCGGCGCGGACTGTCCATCTCAGCTAATTTCTGTTCGCAATGAACCACCTGGTTTTCGCTGAGTGTCAGCCCGATGACGTTGACGTCGTACCTCTCGACGGCTCGCCGCATGGTGGATCCCCAACCGCAACCGATGTCGAGCAGTGTCATCCCGGGCCGCAGTCCCAACTTGCCCAATGCCAGGTCCACCTTGGCCATCTGAGCCTGTTCGAGCGTCATGTCCTCGCGCTCGAAATAGGCGCAGCTGTAGGTCATGGTCGGATCCAGCCAGAGCCGGAAGAACTCGTTGGATCGGTCGTAGTGCGACCGGATGTGATCGATATCCGGAATCAGCTCAACGTCGCTCATCTGTTCCTCCGCTGCACAAAGCGACTTCAGGGGCGCACGTCATATCGACGACGCGGCAACCGACACCGCCGACCCGCACCGGCCGACCGGACACACGTGTTCCCGCAGAGCCGGGCCATCAAACACGGCGGCCGATCCGGCTGGGAGACGGGCGAATACGCGCCGTCGCACCGGCGGAAATTGTCGGACGGGTCAAAAACGACTAGCTGGTCCCGAGCGGGTCGATCGTGGCCGCGACGTAGAGCATCACCGTCGCCGCGGTCGTCATGGTCGCGAAGTCCAGACCCCGGTCGCGTAGCACCAGCAGCCCGGCCCGGTCCTCGGACAGCACCAGGCGCAGCGCGGCTGCCACCCCGGTGCCGATCCCGATCAGCAACGCGCCACGCCGCCAGAAGTTCGCGCCGGCCAGCACGAATGCCGCTGTGAAGATCAGCCCGACCAGCAGGATCGGCCACTGCGCGGCGATCACCCGACGGACATCGACGAGCTTCACAGCGTGCTCTCGACTCTTTCCACGACGTTGGTCAGCAGGAACGCCCGGGTCAGCGGACCCACCCCGCCGGGATTGGGCGACACGTGGCCCGCCACCTCCCACACGTCGGGATGTACGTCGCCGACCAGCCCGGCGTCGGTACGCGACACCCCTACGTCGACGACGGCCGCCCCCGGCCGCACCATGTCGGCGGTGAGCATGTGCGGCACCCCGACCGCGGCGACGATGATGTCGGCCTGGCGGGTCAGCTCCGCAAGATCGCGGGTCCCGGTGTGGCACAGCGTGACGGTGGCATTCTCCGACCGGCGCGTCAGCAGCAGTCCCAGCGGCCGCCCGACCGTCACCCCACGTCCGATCACCACGACGTGGGCGCCGGCGATCGGCACGTCATAGCGGCGCAGCAGGTGCACGATGCCGCGCGGGGTGCACGGCAGCGCCGCCGGGGTGCCCAGCACCAGCCGACCCAGGTTGGTCGGATGCAGCCCGTCGGCGTCCTTCGCCGGGTCGACGCGCTCGAGTGCGGCGTTCTCGTCCAACTGCTTGGGCAGCGGCAGCTGCACGATGTAGCCGGTGCACTCGTCGTTGGCGTTCAGCTCGTCGATGGTGTCGTTGAGCTGGGCCGGACTGCAGTCGGCGGGCAGGTCGCGACGGATCGAGGTGATGCCGACCTTTGCGCAGTCGGCGTGCTTGCCGCGCACGTAGGCATGCGACCCGGGGTCGTCCCCGACCAGAATGGTGCCCAGACCGGGCGTGCGGCCGGCGGCGGACAACGCCGCCACCCGTGCCTGAAGGTCGACGAAGATCTCGTCGCGCGTGGCCTTGCCGTCCAACGTAATCGCACCCACGCCGGACATTGTGGCATGTAGCCGCTGAGTTCCGGCCTGTTGGAGGCGACGGCACGGATCTTCCCAGTGCGCACGGCGACTATTCGCCGGGCGCCGATTGTAGGCTCCCGCTATGCCCGTTCCCGAGCCCGTCCCCGACGTCTTCAGTCCCGCCAAACTCGGCCCGATCACCTTGCGCAACCGGATCATCAAGGCTGCGACGTTCGAGAACCGCACGCCTGGCGCGCTGGCCTCCGACGATCTCATTGAGTATCACCGGCTGCCGGCCGCCGGCGGCGTGGGCATGACCACCGTGGCCTACTGCGCGGTCTCCCAGGGTGGCCGCACCTCCGACGACGGGCTGTGGATGCGCCCGGAGGCGGTCGCCGGGCTGCGTCGGCTCACTGATGCGGTGCACGCCGAGGGGGCCCTGGTCAGCGCCCAGATCGGTCACGCCGGACCGGTCGCCGACGCGCGCTCCAACAAGGCCCGTGCCCTGGCCCCGGTGCGATTCTTCAACCCGATCGGCATGCGTTTCGCCAAGAAGGCCACCCGCGACGACATCGACCAGGTCATCGCCCAGCACGCCGACGCCGCACGCTACGCCGTGGATGCCGGGTTCGACGCCGTGGAGATCCATCTCGGCCACAACTACCTGGCGAGTTCGTTCCTTTCTCCGCTGATCAACCGCCGCTCCGACGAGTTCGGCGGGTCGCTGGCCAACCGGGCCAAGGTGGCCCGCGGCATCGTGGCGGCCGTGCATAAGGCGGTGGGCGGACAGATCGCGGTGACGGCCAAACTGAACATGGCCGACGGGGTCCGCGGCGGTATCAGCCTCGATGAGTCGCTGACCACCGCGAAGTGGCTGCAGGACGACGGCGGCCTGGACGCGTTGGAACTCACGGCGGGCAGCTCGCTGGTCAACCCGATGTACCTGTTCCGCGGGGACGCCCCGGTGAAGGAATTCGCGAGCGTCTTCCCCCCGCCGTTGAGCTGGGGCATGCGGATGACCGGCAAGAAGTTCCTGCGCGAATACCCCTATACCGACGCCTATCTGCTGGACAGTGCGCGACTTTTCCGCGCGGAACTGTCGCTGCCGCTGATCCTGTTGGGCGGCATCACCAACCGCGCCACGATGGATCAGGCGATGGCCGAGGGATTCGAGTTCGTCGCGATGGCCCGAGCATTGCTCGCCGAGCCGGACCTGGTCAACCGGATCGCGGAGGAGTCGACGACGCTGTCGGAGTGCACGCACTGCAACCAGTGCATGCCGACGATCTACCGGCGCACGCACTGCGTCGTTACGGGCGCACCGGACCTAACTCGCTAGAGTTGACGACAATGAGTCACCCAGCCCCGCCGGTGCTGACCGTCCGCCATGACGGGTCACAAGGCACGTTCTCCGCAGGCCACGACGTGGTCATCGGACGCGACCTGCGGGCTGACGTCCGCATCCCGCATCCGCTGGTCTCGCGCGCTCACCTACTGCTGCGCTTCGAGCAGGGCAGGTGGTTGGGGATCGACAACGGCTCTTTGAACGGCATTTATGTCAACGGCCAGCGGGTGCCCGTCGTCGAAATCCGCGACGGACAGGCCGTCAACCTCGGCAACCCGGACGGGCCGCGGGTCTCCTTTGAGGTGGGACGCCACCAGGGCCAGGCCGGTCGGCCGCCGCAGACCGTCTCGATCCAGGTACCGCAGCCCGGTATCGCACGCCCGGCCCGGCCGCCTCAGCCCTCGGGTTGGCCGGCGCCGCCCGAACCCGCGCCGTATGCAGATCCGCGGTCGGCCGGGCACCCCGGTGTGCAGCAGCAGTCCTACCGGCCGCCGACCGGTCCAGCACCCTATTCCGCGCCGCCCGCTCCGCACCGGCCGCCGGCATATCAGTCCGCTTCGCCCAACCCGGCCCCCGAGGCGGCACTGCGTCCCGGGTATCAACCGCCCGCAGCGCCGGTGGCGCCCGCCGAGGTTTTCCCCCCGCGCCAGCCCGCCACCCGGATGGCACCGGTGTCGGCGACGCCGCCCGAAGTCGGCAATATCGCCACCCGCATGATTGACATCCTGAGGCCGTCGTCGGCGTCAGCACCCAACGCGCCGGCCGGAGCACTGACCATCGGCCGCGCCACCGACAACGATGTCGTGATCTCCGACGTGCTGGCCTCCCGTCACCACGCCATGCTGATCCCGACGCCGCTGGGCACCGAGATCCGCGACAGCCGAAGCATCAACGGCACGTTCGTCAACGGTGTCCGCATCGGATCGGCGATCCTGTCCGAGGGCGACATCGTCACTATCGGTAACGTCGACCTGGAGTTTCACGGCGGCACCCTGGTGCGTCGCACCGATGCCACCCCCGGCAGCGGCGGCCTTGAAGTGCGCGATGTCTGCTTCGACGTCGAGGGCGGCAAGCGGCTGCTCAACAACATCTCCCTGAATGCCCGGCCGGGCACCCTCACCGCAATCATCGGTGGCTCGGGTGCGGGCAAGACCACGTTGGCCCGGCTGATCGCCGGCTACACCAGCCCCAGTTCCGGCACCACCCTCTTCGAGGGGCACAACATCCACGCCGACTACGCCTCGCTGCGCAGCAGAATCGGGATGGTCCCCCAGGACGACGTGGTACACCGCCAGCTGACGGTCAACCAGGCGCTCGGCTACGCAGCCGAGCTACGGTTGCCGCCCGACAGCAGCCAAGCCGACCGCGATCAGGCGGTCGCTCGGGTGCTCGAGGAACTGGAGATGACCAAGCACGCCGAGACACGGGTGGACAAGCTCTCCGGCGGTCAGCGCAAACGCGCCTCGGTGGCGTTGGAACTGCTGACCGGGCCCTCGTTGTTGCTGCTCGACGAACCGACATCAGGCCTGGACCCGGCACTGGACCGCCAGGTCATGCTGATGCTGCGCGGCCTGGCCGACGCCGGTCGCGTGGTCATGGTGGTCACCCACTCGGTGGCCTACCTCGATGTCTGCGACCAGATACTGTTGCTCGCCCCCGGCGGCAAGATGGCCTACTGCGGCCCGCCCAAAGAAGTCTTCCCGGCCATGGGCGCCGAAAACTGGGCCGACATCTTCGCCAACGTCGGTGCCGATCCCGACGAAGCCAACCGGCGCTTCCTGGAGCGCGAGGGCGGCCAGCGGTCCTCGGCGTCGGTGGCCGAGACGCCACCCGCCGATCTCGGAAAGCCGGCGGCCACCAGCCTGCTCAAACAGCTCTCGACGATCGCGCGCCGCCAGATCCGGCTGATCGTCTCCGACCGTGGCTACTCGATCTTCCTGGCCCTGCTGCCGTTCATCGTGGGCATTTTGTCGCTGACCGTCGAAGGCAGCCATGGACTGGGCGTACCGGCCCCCGATGCGCCCACCGAACCGCGGTACATCATGGTGCTGCTCAACATCGGCGCTGTTTTCATGGGGACAGCGCTGACCATCCGCGACCTGATCGGCGAACGCCCGATCTTCCGAAGAGAGCAGGCCGTCGGGCTGTCGACGGTGGCCTACCTGCTGGCCAAGATCGCGGTGTTCTGCGTATTCGCCACGATCCAGGCCGCCATCGCCACCACGATCGTGGTGGTGGGCAAGGGCGGCCCCGCGCGTGACGCACTGCTGTTCGGCAGCGTGAACTTCGAGCTGTTCCTCGGGGTGGCCGGCACCTGCGTGGCCTCGGCGATTCTCGGTTTGGCCCTGTCGGCGTTCGCGCAGTCCAACGAACAGATCATGCCGATGCTGGTGGTGTCGATCATGTCGCAGCTGGTGCTGTCCAGCGGAATGATCCCGGTCGGCGGCCGGACCGGGCTCGACCAGTTGTCCTGGCTCACCCCGGCACGCTGGGGGTACGCGGCGGGCGGGTCGACCGTCGACTTCAACACCCTGATGAACGCGCCGCAGATCCCCAAAGACCGGCTCTGGGACCACACCAAGGGCATCTGGCTGCTCGACATGGGCATGCTGGCGCTGCTGTCGGTGTGCTACACCGTGCTGGTGTGGTGGAAGATCCGGCTCAAGCGCTAGCGGGCTTCGTTTGGGTTGGCGTCACTCCGGTGCGTCGCTCAAGCCTGCGGCGCCAGGGTGGACAACGCGTATTCGCTGATCGCGATGAGGGCGTCGCGGGCCGAGCGGGGGTCGCGCGCGTCGACGGCGATCACCGGGATGTGTTCGGCCAGCGCCAGGGCCTTGCGCACCGCGGCGACCGGATAACGCGGCGCGCCGTCGAACTCGTTGACCGCGATCAGGAAAGGCAGATTGCGGTGTTCGAAGAAGTCCACCGCGGCGAAGCTGTCCTGCAGCCGGCGGCAGTCGACCAGGATGATCGCACCGATCGCGCCACGCACCAGGTCATCCCACATGAACCAGAACCGCCGCTGGCCCGGCGTACCGAACAGGTAGAGCACCAAGTCGTCGGCCAGCGTGATGCGACCGAAGTCCATCGCCACCGTGGTGGTCCGCTTGTCCGGGGTGGCCTCCAGGCCGTCGACTCCGGCCGAAGCATCAGTGACCAGCGCTTCGGTCCGTAACGGCATGATCTCCGAGACCGTGCCGACGAACGTGGTCTTGCCGACCCCGAACCCGCCGGCGATGACGATCTTCGTCGAGGCAGCGTCTCGCGGAGCCGGCCTATCCCAGGACCTGTCCGAGGGCCTATCCGAGCGCGCGTAGGCCACGAAGGGTCCTTCCTATCAGGTCTCGGCGTTCGTCCCGGCTGGACGCCTCGGTCAGTGTGGCACGCACCCGAAGGTATCCCGACGTGACCAGATCACCCACCAGCACCCGCGCGACGCCCAACGGCAGGTTCAGTCGGGCAGAGATCTCGGCGACCGACGGCGCCCCCTGACACAGTTCGACGATCCGCCCCCGCGGATCGCTGATCGGCCATTGGTTGGGCTGGGCCGCTCGCAGGGTCTGCACCGGGGCCTCCAGCGGCAACGGCACGTCGGTGTGGGTTCGACCGGCGGTCAGCGTGTACGGCCGGACCAAATTGGCCTCAGTTTCCGGGTTCTCTAGGGCCTCTGGGGCCTCTGGGCCCTCCGGCGTCTGCGGCCGCGACCAACGCTCGGGGATTTCCATCACCATTCACCGGCACCTCACGAGTGGCCGCCCCGCGACGGCGCCGACCGGCGCGCCGATGAGACCACCGCTCCGACTCGTTCCACCAGAACCGCCATCTCGTAGCCGATCTGGCCGATGTCGCACGACGCGCTCGCCAACGTCGCCAGATGCGAGCCGTCGCCGACGCGCATCAGCAGCAGGTAGCCGTGTTCCATCTCCACCACCGACTGCAGTACCCGGCCGCCTTCGAACAACTGCGACGCCCCGGTCGCCAGGCTGGCCAGCCCGGAGGCCACCGCCGCAAGCTGATCGGCCCGCTCAGTGGGCAGGTGCTCACTGGCCGCCACCGTCAGACCGTCGACCGACACCAGCACCGCGTGCGACACCCCGGGCACCTCGCGGGCGAAATTGGATACCAGCCAGTCCAGCGAGCTTTCGGCGGTACGGCGCTGCGCGGTGGGATCGCTTGGGAAAGTCATGACTGGTTCTGTCCCTGGTCGGTGTCGAGGCCATTTTCCCCGCCCTTTTCCGGGCCCGTGTCCAGGCCGGTTTCCCGGGCATGCGACCGCGCGGCGTGCACTCCGCCGAAGTGACGGCTGATCGACGTGCGGATCGCCGCGGGATCCCGTTCCACTGGCTCGTGGACGGGCTGAGGCGGTACGCCGTTGGATGTTACCGGCTGTTCTGCCTCGCCCGGATCGGGTGCGCCGGCATGGGGGCCGTACTCCGCCTCCGGCGGCCCCTCTGCCGCGGCTGAGCCGGGCACCAGCCGGGCGCCGGGCTCGCGGACCGGAAGACCGTGTTCGGTGTGGGCGACCACCGGCACGTTTTCCACTTCGGCGGCTACCGACCAGCCGCGGTCCCAGACCGACTGCCAGTCCAGGTCGGCGCGCAGGCTGGGCTCGTTGGGGTCGATGCCCACCGACTCC
Source organism: Mycobacterium sp. P7213 (assembly GCF_900604305.1). Lineage (NCBI taxonomy): Bacteria > Bacillati > Actinomycetota > Actinomycetes > Mycobacteriales > Mycobacteriaceae > Mycobacterium > Mycobacterium sp. P7213. Next base: position 14,945 of record NZ_UWOA01000001.1, on the reverse strand, counting down.
GAGAGCATCCGCTGATAGATCGAGTCGGTCTCGGTGGCGGGCTCGGGCTCGGGCTCGGGCTCGGGGGCAGGGGTGCCGGCCCGGGCACGCGCGGCGAAATACCCTGACGTATCAGCGGGCGCGAACTTCTCGACCACCGGTGCGGGTGCCCGGTGCGGGTTCGGGGCCGGCGCGTCCGACTGCCCTGCGCCCTGATCCTCAGCTTCCCACCACGGTTGCGGCAGCTCGCGGCGTACTCGCTCGGGGGCGGTGGGCGGCTGCGCCGGTTGTTCGGCGGGCACGCCGGTGATGCCACTGGATCCCGGGGTACGTCGCGGCAGCAGCGAAACGACGGGACCGGGCTCGGCTGGCTCGGCTTCCTCGTAGGGCGCATACGACTGCTCGGGCTCGTACTCGTACTCGTACTCGTATGGTTCGGCTTCATACCCGTGCGGTGCGGGTTGCGGCTGCTCGGCGGGAGCGAGATAGGGCTCGGCGGGCGACGCGAGTGCCGGCGACGGCTGCTCGAGGGGCCTGACGGTCAGCAGGTGCGGCGGCAGATACACCTCGGCGGTGATGCCGCGAGATCCCTGCGAGGCCGGGAACAGCCGGACCTCGATCTCGTGGCGAGCCGCCAGCCGGGAGATCACGAACAGACCCATGTGGCGGGCGTTCTCCGGGCTGAACTCGCCGCCGGCCGCCAGCCGCATGTTGGCCATCCGCAGGTCGGCGTCGGTCATCCCCAACCCGACGTCGACGACCTCGACCACTACCCCGCCGTCGTTCTCGAGACCAGCGACCACCCGGACCGGCTCGGTCGGCGCCGAATAGCGCAGCGCGTTGTCGATCAGTTCCGCGAGCAGGTGGATGCAGTCCGCGGCGGCAGCGCCGATCACGGTGGTGTCGGGCACCAGCACCGTCTGCACCCGGTCGTAGCCCTCCACCTCCGAGGTGGCCGCGCTGATCAGGGTCGCCAGCGGAACCGGCCGGCCCCGCTCATGCGGCACCCGCGCACCGGCCAGCACCAGCAGGTTCGCGCCGTTGCGCCGCATCCGGGCGGCCAGATGGTCCAGCCGGAACAGGCTTTCGAGTCGGTCCGGGTCGTCCTCATCACGCTCCAGCCGGTCGATCAGCGACAACTGCTGATCGACCAGGGACCGGTTGCGCCGCGACATCGTCTCGAACATCTCGTTGACCAGGCGCCGAAGCCGTGCCTCATCACCGGCAAGCAGGAGCGCCTGCGCGTGCAGCTCGTCGACGGCGTGGGCGACCTGCCCCACTTCCTCGGTGGTGTACACCGGCAGCGGGTCGGGGTCGCGATCCGAACCGGGCGCGCCGGCGCGCAACCGGGCGATCTCCTGTTCGAGGTCGACGTGAGCGACCCGCAAGGCGCTGTCGCGCAGGGTCCGCAGTGGGCGCACCAACGAGCGCGCCACCAGCCACACCGCCAGCAGCGTGGTCGCGATCGCGGCCAGCACCAGCACGATGTCGCGCAGGGCGGCGGCCCGCCGGTCCGCGGCCCGGTCTTCCACCGCCGCAGTGACGGCCCCGGTGTTCTCGCTGATGAGGTGGGCGGCGATCTGATCAGTGGTACGGATGGAGTCGCGCAGCACCGGGTTGTTGGGCAGCACCTGCTCGGGGTCGGACATGATCGACATCCGGATCACCAGCTGCTGTTGCAGCGATTTGGCGTCCGGGGAGTCCACCCCGAGTACCTCGGTCATCCCGAACAGCGTCGACGGCTCGGTACCGGCCAAGGTCATCATCGAGGTGCGCAGCTCCGGATCGGGAAGCTCGCCACCCCGATTCACCAGCAGTTCCTGCATCATCATCTGGCCCCGCGCGCCGACGGCACGGCTCAGGCCCTCGGTCTGCGCCCGGATCCGCTCGCTGTCCACCCGCACCGACCCGTTGATGGCGTCCTCGGCGGTCAGCAGGATCGGCGCGTAGCCGGTCACCTCCTCGCGCAGGCCCATACCGGTGGTCGAGACCGAACTCAGCAACCCCTGGCCCCGTTCGATCAGCGACTCGACCCCGGACCGCACATCGGTCGCCACATCGGTGTGCGACAGGCGAGACTGCAGCTCGTACTTGCGGTTCTCGAAGTTCTTCCGGGCCCCTTCGGCGTCGCCGTCGGAGGAAGCGGCCACCAGCGCGTCGCCCAACGCCGACATGTAATTGGTGATCGCCGGAATCATCTCGGCGCGGTCGGCGACCAATCGGAGCCGGTTGGCCTCGGTGAGTGCATTGGAGATCCGCAGTCCGCCGAACAGCCCGGCCAGCGCCAACGGCAGCAACGCGATCGCCAGCACCTTCCAGCGCACCGGCCAATTGCGCACCGACCATCGCGACGGACGTTTGACCGCCGCGGTTTCCGGCTTGTGGGCCTTGTGGGCGTCCACGGCTGGTTCGGCTGACGCGTCAAAGGCCTGGTCCACCTCTTCCGGGTGGTCAAAGAGCGTCACCGGTCGGCGGCCGATTCGCCGACCGCTCGGCTGAAATTCACCGTCTGCGCCTCATTCATCGGACTCTCCGGGACATCGCACCCGCACAACGGGTTGCGGTGTGTTTCACGGCATAGCAATTCGACGAGTATGCCAGTCGCCCGCAGGACTGACCAGAATTTTTACTGAACAGAACACTTTCCGAGACCTGCGCGTGTCTTGACGAACTTCGGTCGAGCAAACAGGCCGGGGGCGATGGTCGACCCCATGATCGGGGACTCAGGCGCTTGGACATCCCCCTGGAGTACCCCTCCGGCACGCCGGCGTTCACCGCGTTCGGGCCGCGCTTTCCCGCCATGCGTCAGGCGCATCTGGCGCGATGCGGGCGGACTTCACGTCAGCGGGATAGTCGAACAGACTGCGGGACCGGAGGCCGGTCGCTTCACGGCGTGCCGTCATATAAGGATGCTGTTGTGTTCAAAGTGATGTTCTATTCACCCCGCATCCCGCCCAACACCGGCAACGCGATTCGGATGGTGGCGGCGACCGGCGCGGAGCTTCATCTGGTGGAACCCATGGGCTTCGACCTGTCCGAACCAAAGCTGCGGCGGGCCGGCTTGGACTATCACGACCTGGCCTGGGTGCGCGTGCACTCGTCACTGCCGGCGGCGTGGGAGGCGCTGGGTGTATCCAATGGCGCCCGGGTGTTCGCCTTCACCGCCGGCGCCCACACCCCCTACACCGATGTGAGCTATGAGCCCGGTGACGTGCTGATGTTCGGTCCCGAACCCACCGGCCTGGACGAGGCGACGCTGGCCGACCCGCACATCACCGAGCGGGTGCGTATCCCGATGCTGGCCGGGCGGCGCTCACTGAACCTGTCGAACGCCGCCGCCGTCGCGGTCTACGAGGCGTGGCGCCAGCACGGGTTCGCCGACGGGGTGTGACCCGCTGCGCCCGGCTCCGCCGCGCTTGCGATCACCAAGTGTCGAAGTGCGCCACCTGCTCGGCCGGCAGTCGCTTGGCCGGCTTGAAGTCGGTGCCCAAGGTGTAGGCGATGGGGAACAGCCCGCCCTGGCTGTAGTTCTCGTACGGGATGCCGAGCACCTCGGCGGCCTGCTGCTCGCCGTCCCCGAGCAGGTGCAGGGTCGTCCAGCAGGAACCAAGTCCGCGGTTGCGCAACGCCAGGCAGTAGCTCCACGCAGCCGGGAACAACGACGCCCAGAACGATGCGCCGAACCCCAGCGACCCGGTCTCGGGCTTGCCTTCCAGGCACGGGATCATCAGCACCGGCACGTCCTGCAGGTTCTCGGCCAGATATCTGGCTGAGCCGCTGATGAACTCCATCCGCTCGCTGCGCACGTCGCCCTCGCCGTAGTCAGGCTTCATCCGGTTCAGGTACGGCAGGGCGTTCGTGCGGTAGATGTCGGCGAGCGCCTGCTTTTTGACCGGGTCGGTGACGAACATCCACTGCCAGCCCTGAGCGTTGGATCCGGTGGGTGCCTGCAGGGCGATCTCGAGGCACTCCATCAGCACCTCGCGGGGAACAGCCTTGTCAAGATCGAGGCGTTTGCGGACCGATCGCGTGGTGGTCAGGACTTCGTCGGCGGACAAGTTGAGGGTCATGGCTGGAGGTTACCGTCGGGCTTGCTGCGGAGGTCCAGCTTCGGCTCTCCTGCGTCGAACCTCGCTGACCGCCGGGGTACTACCGAAAATCGCGGGATCGCGAACTCACCGCCAGCTCAAGGGCGCCTAACCGATCGGCCAGCACGGTGATGGCCCCACTGGCGTTCTGCACCCGCCCGCGGATCAGCAGCGCTGTCGCCGTCTGCGCCAGCCGGCGATGCCGCGTCCATACCCCGGGCGTACACAGCACATTGACCATCCCGGTCTCGTCTTCGATGTTGACGAACGTCACCCCGCGGGCAGTGGACGGCCGCTGCCGGTGGGTGACCGCCCCGGCCACCAGCACCCGGGTGCCGTCGGGAACCGTGGTCAGCCGCACCGCCGGAATCACCCCGAGCGCATCGAGATCGGCACGCAGGAATTGGGTCGGGAAGCTGTCGCAGGACACCCCGGTAGCCCATACGTCGGCCGCCGACAACTCGATCTCACTCATCCCGGGCAACACCGGAGTATGCGTCGCAACCCCCACCCCCGGCAGCCGGTCCGGCCGCTGCCCCGCCGCAGCTCCGGCCGTCCACAGCGCCTCCCGGCGTGACACCCCGAAACCGGCGAATGCGCCGGCGGTTGCCAACGCCTCAGCCTGGGGAACTGAAAGCTTTACCCGCGCAGTCAGATCCAGCATCGAAGCAAATGGGCCGTGGGCCTCACGGTCGGCCACCAACCGCTCGGCGAGGTCGGTACCGATGCCACGTACAGCGCTCAGCCCCAGCCGGACCTGCGTGCCGGCTTCGGCCAGTGTGGCGTGCGCCAGGCTGGCGTTGACGTCCGGCCGGTGCACCACAACCCCGTGCCGGCGGGCGTCGGCGACCAGTGACTGCGGCGAATAGAAGCCCATCGGTTGGGCGCGGAGCAGCGCGGCGCAGAACGCCGCCGGGTAGTGCAGCTTGAACCAGGCCGAGTAGAACACCAGCGACGCGAAACTCATCGCGTGACTCTCCGGAAATCCGTAGTTGGCAAAGGCTTCCAGCTTCTCGTAGATCCGGTCCGCCACCTCGCCGGTGATGCCGTGGCACTCCGCCATGCCGCTGTAGAACCGGTCACGCAATCGGCGCATCCGCTCCGGTGATCGTTTGGAGCCCATCGCGCGTCGCAACTGGTCGGCTTCGCCCGCGGTGAATCCGGCGCAGTCCACCGCCAGCGTCATCAGCTGTTCTTGAAACAGCGGGATTCCCAAGGTTTTCTCCAGCGCCCTCGCCATGCACGGATGCTCATAGGTCACCGGATCGATACCGTTGCGGCGGCGGATGTAGGGATGCACCGATCCGCCCTGGATCGGCCCGGGGCGGATCAGCGCCACCTCCACCACCAGGTCGTAGAACACCCGGGGGCGCAGCCGCGGCAGGGTGGCCATCTGCGCGCGCGACTCCACCTGGAACACTCCGACCGTGTCGGCGCGGGCCAGCATCTCGTACACCGCCGGCTCGGACAGATCGATCGCGGCCAAATCCACTTCGACGCCGCAATGCTGCGCCACCAGATCGATCGCGTAGTGCAATGCCGACAGCATTCCCAGCCCCAGCAGGTCGAACTTCACCAAACCTATTGCCGCGCAGTCGTCCTTGTCCCACTGCAGCACGCTTCGTCCAGGCATCCGGGCCCATTCCACCGGGCATACGTCGGCGATCGGGCGGTCACAGATCACCATGCCTCCGGAGTGGATGCCCAGATGCCGCGGCAGGTCGGCGACCTGGTCGGCCAGCTCGATCACCTGTTCGGGGATGCCGTGCAGATCGGAGTCCTCCCGGCCAGGCCGGCCCCATCGGCTCAGCTGCTTGCTCCAGGCGTCCTGTTGCCCCGGCGAATAGCCCAGCGCGCGGGCCATGTCCCGCACGGCGCTGCGACCCCGGTAGGTGATGACGTTGGCCACCTGGGCGGCGTGGTCTCGGCCGTATTTGTCGTAGACGTACTGGATCACCTTTTCCCGCTCATCCGATTCGATGTCGATATCGATGTCGGGTGGGCCATCGCGAGCCGGCGACAGAAAGCGTTCGAACAGCAGCCCGTTGGCCACCGGGTCCACCGCGGTGATCCCGAGGGCGTAGCAGACCGCGGAGTTGGCAGCCGATCCCCTGCCCTGACACAAGATGTCGCTGCGCCGACAGAACTGGGTGATGTCGTGCACCACCAGGAAATATCCGGAAAAACCCAGTTGAGCAATGACTTCCAGCTCGCGTTCGATCTGGGCGTAGGCATCCGGCATGCGCTCGGGCGGGCCGTAGCGCCCGACCGCGCCGGCCAGGGTGAGCTGCCGCAGCCAACTGTCCTCGGTGTGACCGTCTGGAACGGCAAACGGCGGCAGCCGGGGGGCGATCAGCGTCAACGGAAAAGCGCACCGCTCACCGAGTTCGGCCGCCCCCGGCACCGCCGTCGGATGTGCCGCGAACAATCGGGCCATCTCTGCGCCGGAGCGCAGATGCGAGCCGCCCAGCGGAGCCAGCCGGCCGGCGGCGGCGTCCAGTGACTGTCGGGCCCGCACCGCGCCCAGCGCCATTGCCAGCCGCCCCCGGTCCGGCCGGGCGAAATGCGCGCCGGTGGTGGCTACCAGCCCCACCCCGAACCGGGGCGCCAGGCCGGCCAGCGCCGCATTGCGTTCGTCGTCGCACGGATCGGAGTGCCGGGTCAGCTCCACGCTGACCCGCGCGGCCCCGAACCGGTCCACCAGGTCGGCCAGCGCGGCGGCGGCCGCATCCGGGCCCCCGGTGGCCAGCGCCTGGCGAACGTGGCCCTTACGGCAGCCGGTCAGGATGTGCCAGTGCCCGCCCGCCGCCTCGGTCAGCGCATCCAGATCGAAACGCGGCTTGCCCTTCTCGCCGGCCAGGTGCGCGGCGGCGATCTGCCGCGACAACCGCCGATAACCCTCCGGGCCGCGGGCCAGCACCAGTAGGTGCGGACCTGGTGGGTCCGGGTCATCAGTGCGCGCCACCCTCCCCAGCGACAACTCGGCGCCGAACACCGTGGCCATATCCAACTCGGCGGCCGCCTCGGCGAAGCGCACCACTCCGTACAGACCGTCGTGATCGGTCAGCGCGATCGCCCGCAGGCCCAGCCGGGCAGCCTCGGCAACCAGCTCCTGTGGGCTGCTGGCCCCGTCCAGGAAGCTGTACGCCGAGTGTGCGTGCAACTCGGCGTAGGGCACTACCCGCCCGGCTGGCCGGAGCGGCTCGACCTGCGGGGCCGGCGGGCCGTGCTCAGCAGACATACCGGCAGGAATACCGGTGTGACGAGGCTTACCATCGAGCACCCGCTCCATTTCCGCCCAGCTCGGCGGCCCGTTACCCCAGCCCATACCCTCCAATGTATCGAACATATGTGCGATAAAACCCTGGGTGGGTGCGAAAAAGAAGTTTGATGCACTAATCTGTGTCAGATTCCGGCACGATGCGAAAGGCCACTGCTTTCATGTTCGGCGCTGTCAGACGTGCGTGGTTGCCCCTACTCATCATCGCCGTTCTCGTGGTAGGGGGGTTCACGGTGCAGCGAGTCCGCGGTTTCTTCGGAGCCGACGACAGCGGCTCAGGGTCCACCCCGTTCGAGGACACCAAGCCGTTCCACCCCAAAGTCGTGGTCTACGACATCTTCAGCCCCGACGGCACCTACGCCGACATCAACTACCTGGACCTCGATGCCACGCCACAGCGGGTCGACGGCGCCGGCCTGCCGTGGTCGCTGACCCTGTCGACCACCAACCCGGCGGTGAGCCCCAACATCGTCGCCCAAGGTGACGGCACCACCATCGGCTGTCGGGTCACCATCGACGGCGAAGTCAAAGACGAACGCATCTCCAGCAGCCCCGTCAGCGCCCAGACCTTCTGCATTGTGAAATCCGCATGAGCAACCACACCAGCCACGACACCCCCACCGACACGCTGCCTGCCGCGCAACCACCCAAGCGCACCGGTATCCCGGCCTGGATCCGGCGGCTCGCTGTGCCCATCATCCTGGCCTGGGTGGCGCTCACGGTCCTGGTGAACGTCATCGTGCCGCAGCTCGATGAAGTCGGAAAGATGCGCGCGGTGTCGATGGCCCCCCGCGACGCTCCGTCGATGATCGCGATGATGCGCATCGGAAAGGTGTTCGACGAGTTCAAGTCGGACAGCTCGGGCATGGTCGTGATCGAAGGCGACCAGCCCCTGGGCGACGACGCGCACAAGTACTACGACCAGTTGGTCGCCAAGATGGAGGCCGACCCCACCCATATCGAGCACGTCCAGGACTTCTGGAGCGACCCGCTGACCGCAGCCGGATCCCAGAGCCCGGACGGCAAGGCCGCCTATGTTCAGGTGTATCTGGCCGGCAACATGGGCGAGACCCTGGCCAACGAGTCGGTCGAGGCCGTCCAGCAGATCATCGCCGACACCCCGGCCCCCGAGGGCGTACACGCCTACGTCACCGGCGGGGCCGCCCTCAACGCCGATCAGCACATCGCCGGCGACAAAAGCCTGAAACTCATCACCGCGCTGACGTTCGTGGTGATCATCACGATGCTGCTGAGTATCTACCGGTCCGTCGGCACCGTGCTGTTGGTGCTGGGCATGGTGGTCTTCTCGCTGAGCGCTGCCCGCGGCGTGGTGGCCGTGCTGGCCTACTACAACATCATCGGCCTGTCGACGTTCGCGGTGAATCTGCTGGTGACACTGGCTATCGCCGCCTCGACGGACTATGCGATCTTCCTGCTCGGCCGCTACCAGGAGGCCCGATCACTCGGCGAGGACAAGGAATCGGCCTTCCACACCATGTATCACGGCACCGCGCACGTGATCCTGGGTTCCGGGCTGACCATCGCCGGGGCGACCTTCTGCCTGCACTTCACCCGACTGCCCTATTTCCAGTCGCTGGGCGTCCCGCTGGCGATCGGCATGTTGGTCATTGTGGTGGCCGCTCTCACCTTCGGTTCCGCGGTGGTCACGGTGGCCAGCCGCTTCGGCATGCTGGAGCCCAAGCGTGCGATGCGGATCCGCACCTGGCGGCGCATCGGCACGCTGATCGTGCGCTGGCCGGGGCCGGTGCTGGTGGCCACCACCGCGGTCTGCCTGGTCGGGCTGCTCACGCTGCCTGGGTACCAGACCAACTACAACGACCGGGAGTACCTGCCGGACTACGTGCCGGCCAACATCGGCTACGCCGCCGCCGACCGGCACTTCTCCCAGGCCCGGATGAGCCCGGAACTGCTGATGATCGAGACCGACCACGACCTGCGCAATCCGGCCGACTTCCTGGTGATCAACCGGATCGCCAAGCGGGTGTTCGAGGTGCCCGGCGTCGGGCGGGTGCAGACCATCACCCGGCCACTGGGCACGCCGATCGAACACACCACGATCCCGTTCGCGATCAGCATGCAGGGCACCACCCAGCAACTGAACATGAAGTACCAGCTCGACAGCATGCGCAACATGCTCAAGATGGGCGAGGACATGCAGGTCTCGATCGACAGCATGAAGCAGATGCTCGAGGTCACCCGCGCGATGTCGGAGACCACGCACAGCATGGACCTCAAGATGCACCACATGCTCGACGACATCCAGAAGATGCGCGACTCGATCGCGGACTTCGACGACATGTGGCGCCCGATGCGCAGCTACTTCTACTGGGAGCCGCACTGCTTCGACATCCCGATCTGCTGGTCGATCCGGTCGATCTTCGACGTGATGGACGGCCTCGACCAGATGACCGAGGATTTCGAAAAGGTGCTGCCCGACATCGACAACCTCGACCGGCTGATGCCCCGGATGCTCGAGATCATGCCGCCGATGATCGAGACGATGGAAAACATGCGGACCACCCAGCTGAAGATGCAGTCCACCATGGAGGGCCTGCAGCTTCAGATGGAGAAGATGATGGAAGGCCAGAACGCCATGGGCAAGGCGTTCGACGAGTCCAAGAACGACGACTCGTTCTATCTACCGCCCGAGGCATTCGACAACCCCGACTTCAAGCGCGGCATGAAGATGTTCCTGTCCCCCGACGGACACTCGGTGCGGTTCATCATCTCCCACGAGGGCGACCCGATGTCCGAAGAAGGCATCTCACACGTCACGCCGATCAAGCACGCCGTGCACGAAGCGCTCAAAGGCACCCCGCTGGAGGGCTCGAAGGTCTATCTCGGCGGCACCGCAGCCATGTTCAAGGACATGAAAGATGGCTCGCACTATGACCTGATCATCGCCGGCATCGCCTCACTGTGCCTGATCTTCATCATCATGCTGCTGATCACCCGCGCGGTGGTGGCCTCGGCGGTGATCGTCGGGACGGTGCTGCTCTCACTGGGCACCTCGTTCGGGCTCTCGGTGCTGATCTGGCAGCACATCATCGGCCTGCACCTGCACTGGATGGTGCTGGCGATGTCGGTGATCATCCTGCTGGCGGTCGGCTCGGACTACAACCTGCTGCTGGTCTCCCGAATGAAGGAAGAGCTGCACGGTGGGCTGAAGACCGGCATCATCCGCGCCATGGGTGGCAGTGGCTCCGTGGTCACCTCAGCGGGCCTGGTGTTCGCGTTCACGATGATGTCGATGATCGTCTCCGACCTGAAGGTGATCGGTCAGGTGGGCTCCACCATCGGCCTGGGCCTGCTCATCGACACCCTGGTGATCCGCTCCTTCATGACACCGTCGATCGCCGCGCTGCTGGGTCGCTGGTTCTGGTGGCCGCAGCGGGTGCCGTTGCGGCCGACGCCGGCGGCGCAGCAGGTCGCCACGCTGCGGTCGTCGTCCGAGCCGGTATCGGTCGGCTGACGCCGTCGTCAGGTCGGTCGGACCACGGCGACCGGCGCGTGCGCCGACTGCACCACTGCCTGGCTGACCGAACCCAGCAGCATGCCGGTGAAGCCGCCGCGGCCGTGGCTGCCCACCACCAGTAGCTGAGCCTCCTGCGATTGATCGACGAGTTGGTCGGCCGGCCGGTCATCGACCACCACGCGGCGTACCGTGACGTCGGGGTAGCGCTCCCGCCAGCCCGCCAGTCTTTCGGCCAGGGCCAGTTCGCCTTCGGATGCCATCGCCGCCGTGTCGATGCCGGGAAAGTCCAGCAGTCCGGTGTCGTGCCATGCATACACCGCGACCAGTTCCACCCCGCGCAACGAAGCCTCTTCGAACGCCAGCGCGGTTGCGGCCTCCGACACCGGAGAGCCGTCGATACCGACCACCACCGGTGCGGTGTCGCGACGCAGATGGTCTTCGTGGATGACCACGACCGCGCAGTGCGCGTGCCGCACCAGCGACGAGCTGACCGAGCCGAGCAGCAGCCGGCGCATCCGCCCGTGCCCGCGCGATCCGACCACCAGGCGGGCGGCCTCGCGACTCATGTCCACCAGCATCGGCACCGTGGAGCCCACGACGGTCTCGGCTGCGACCTGCGTCGCGCCGGCCGCCTCGGCGATCTCAACGGCCTCGCGCAGGTAGCGTTCGCCCTGGTCACGCTGCCACTCGGTGTAGCCGGACGGCATCGGGGTCTCGGGAAACGTCATCACCACCGGGGAGGCCAGCACGTGGACCAGGGTGAGCGGCAGGTTGTGCAGCGCGGCGTCACGCGCCGCCCAGTCGACCGCCGCTACCGACGACGGCGATCCGTCGACACCGACCAGGATTCCGGGAGTGGACGACACGGGGCTCTCCTTGTGTTCGGGGAACTCTCTAGACCCCTACCACGCTAGTAGGACCGCGGCTGTGGCACCGTGGTGGACATGGTTGGCATGTCGGTCACAATCGACCCGCGCCGGCATGACGCGGTGCTGTTGCGGCTCGACGGTGGCGCCGACACGGCAGCACTGACCGAACGGCTGCGACAGGCCGGCGTGCGGGTGGCCGCGGTGGCCCCCGATGACTCCGACGGTTCAGGCGCCGAACTGGTGGCTGCCGCCGCCGGACTGGCGATACGGCCGGGCCGCTGCGTGGTGCTCACCGACTCCGAATCGCAGGTAATCGCCGCTCGCAGTGCCGGATTCGCCCTGGTGATCGGGGTGGGGTGCGACGGCGGCGACGCGGTGGTGGCTGACCCGAGCGCGGTGCACGTGCGTACCGGCGACCGGCCGATGTCAGCCTTGCCCGATGCGATGACGGCCTTGACCGCCGGAGCGTTGCGTGACCTCGATCACCCGGCGGTGTTCTTCGACTTCGACGGGACCCTCTCGGAGATCGTCGACGATCCCGACGCGGCGCGGCCGGTGGCCGGCGCGGTGGAGGCGTTGGCCGCGTTGGCCGCCCGATGTCCGGTCGCGGTGCTGTCCGGTCGCGATCTGGCCGACGTGCGGACCCGGGTGGGGCTGGCCGGGATCTGGTATGCGGGCAGTCACGGCTTCGAGCTGATCGGGCCGGACGGCGCCCACCACCAGAACGACACCGCCGTCGATGCGGTGTCGGTGCTGGCCGACGCGGCCGGTTCACTGAACGATCAACTCGGCGCGATCCCGGGAATCATGGTGGAAAACAAGCGTTTCGCCGTCGCCGTGCACTACCGAAACGCCGCCCGGGATCGGGTCGGCGAGGTACTGGCAGCGGTGCGCGAGACCGGTCGGCGCCGCGGACTGCGGGTCACGACCGGGCGCGAGGTGATCGAACTGCGCCCCGAGATCGACTGGGACAAGGGCCGTACGCTGCACTGGCTACTGGATCGAATGGCCGGGGTGAGCACACCACTGTTTCTCGGCGATGACATCACCGACGAGGACGCGTTCGATGCGGTCGCCGAACTGTCGGGTGCCGGAATTGTGGTGCGCCACAATGACGACGGCGACCGTGCAACCGCCGCCCGTTACGGGTTGGACAGCCCGGCGCAAGCCGCCGAGTTCACCGAACTGCTGGCGCAGCGTCTGGCCCCCTGAGCACAGCGCCGGGATGCGTTACGGCCCGAAGATCGGGCCCGGCCCCCACAACGGCCCGGGCCCGCCGATCGGCCCCGGGCCACCCGAAAGCAGGCTGACCAGCACGATGACACCCAAGGCCGCCCCGCCGGCCAGTAACCACGGCCGCAAGCCGGCCGCGTCGTCGTGGTCTGCGCGGCGGTGGGCACCCAGCCAGTAGGCCAGGGCGGCCACCGCCGCGAGCAACAGCACCATCACCATCACCAGGTCAGCGCGGCGGTCCCGGCGGTGCCACGGGCCCGCCAGGAGGTGGTGGTGGGCCCCACCCCGGAGACGGCGGCGCTCCTGGCCCGGGAGGTTGCGGCGCTCCCCCCTCCGGGGGCTGCGGCACTCCTCGCCCGGGGTGTGTCGGCGCTCCCCACGCCGGAGGCGGTGGTCCCCACGCCGGAGGCGGCGGTCCCCACGCCTGCGGAGGCGGCGGCGGCCCCGGCGGCAACGGCGGAGGTGGCGGCGCCGGCCAAAGCGGGGCTGGGGCAGCGAGCGGGATTGGGGCAGAGGCCAATCGGCCAGGACCGCCCACGCCCAGCAGCCCCGCAGAGCCCGCGACGGCAAGGCCACCGACGATCAGGCCGCCGAGACCGGCGACGGCCGGGGCGAACCATGGGCGATTGCTCACCCGCCGCCCCGGCTTGCCGAGAGTGGGCGGCAGGTTAGGTGTCGAGGTAGCACTAGACACTTCGATGTGTTCCGGCGCTTCGATGTGTTCCGATTCAGTCATGGTGTCCTCCGTGAGTCGCGCACCGCTGCAATGCCAAGGTTTGTACTGCCCCACCGACGTTGCGGCGCAATGCTGAAGCCCAGCTGAAAACATGGGCCAGGACCCCGTTTGCTCAGCTCGGCTTCAGCGACCGAGCGGTCACAATGGCAAGGTGCACAACAGCGCACCCAGGGTGCTGGTGGTTGAGGACTCCGACGCGATCCGCGAGACCGTGGTGGCGGCGCTTGCCGACGCCGGATTCGTCAGCGGTGGACGAGTCGACGGCCGCGGCCTCGAAGACGTATTGCCTGCGTTCCGCCCGGACTTGGTGGTGCTCGACGTGATGCTGCCAGGCCGGGACGGGTTCGCTCTGATCGACGTGGTGCGCGGCTACGGCGACACCGGAATCATCCTGCTCACCGCCAAAGACGCACTCGAGGATCGACTGCGCGGGCTGGACACCGGCGCCGACGACTATGTGGTCAAGCCGTTCGAACTGGCAGAGCTGGTCTCCCGTATCGCAGCGGTGCTGCGACGGCGCGGGCGGGTGGCATCTGCGATACAGATCGGCGACTTGGTGGTCGACATGGACGCCGGGGTGGTGAGCCGCGCGGGTGCCGTGATTGAGCTGACGGGCACCGAACTCAAGCTGCTCGGCTACCTCGCCGAGCAGCGTGGCCGGACAATCAGCAAGGATCGGATTCTGACGGCGGTCTGGGGCTACGACGCCTACGACGCCAACCTCGTCGAGGTTTACGTCAGTGGACTACGCCGCAAGCTGGAGGCCCACGGACCGCGGATGCTGCACACCGTCCGCGGTGTCGGCTACCGGCTGGTGGCAGCCCGTCCATGAGCACACCGACGCCATCGCTGCGCCGGCGGGCGACCGTTGCCACGGTCGGCGTGATCGCTGCACTGTTGGTCGTGCTGGGTGTGGCCGGCGACCAGCTGGTCGGCGCACAACTCAACCGGGACCTACGGGCCAGGCTCGACAACACCGCCGTCCGTGCCGCCAATCTGGTCGACGCCGGGGTGAGTCCAGCCGCCCTCGTCACCCAATTGCAGGGCCAAGACATCCGGGTACAAATAGTCGCTCCGGATGGCACCGCCTACGGCGACCTGGCCCGTAGGTCCCGGTTGAGTTGTGCGCCGACCAGCTGGTCGCCGGCCACACCCAGCACGACCAACAGTGCAGCGATCACGCCGACCGTGGCAACGGTCGCCCGCCGGCGCAGCGATGGCGTCGGTGTGCTCATGGACGGGCTGCCACCAGCCGGTAGCCGAC